>JAFPLH010000027.1 GCA_017402845.1 Clostridia bacterium | reverse complement strand
TAGGGCTCGAACCTATGACCCTCTGCTTGTAAGGCAGATGCTCTCCCAGCTGAGCTATGCTCCCATTTCAACCACTTTTGTTTTCTCGCCGCTGTATCTCAGCGACGTATATTATAATACACTATTCCTTTGCATTTGTCAACTGTTTTTTGAAATTTTTTTAAAAAAATTATTGTTCGGTATTCCCTACTCCAAATATCAATATATTTTATATAAATATTAGCTTGCTCTTTTAGGGTAATGTCGTCAACTTAAGAAAGAATATTAGATAGAGTTTATTGCGGTACTCCCTGCGTGCTTTTCGCACAATTTGCCTGAAAAAATTCTAAGCGATACGGGCACTCGATTTAATCAGTGTTTCCCTAAGAAAGCTCCGGTTATACAATACTACAATTTCAGTTCTGATAATACTTTCGCTTTTTTAACTTTGTTCGCGTGCTGTGAAGCTGTGTTTCTTATTATCTTTTAGCGCGCGCGTGCCCAAATAAAAAAATTTTAACCTTTCCTTTGCTTGGTTAGTGCGGATTGCTGTATTCACAATATGTTTAAAATTGATTGTTTTGCACATTATAAAAGAAAGAACCGCCGTTATCTTTCGATACGGCAGTTCTCTCTTTTAGGGAAATGCTTTATGAAAAAATTTAGTCATACTCGTTGTTATCGCCGTTATTCTGAGTGTTGTCTGCTGCGTTATTGTCATAACCGTTGTAGTAGTCTTCATATTCAAAACGGCTCTCAAGAGTTTCTGCCAGTGAGGTTTCATCACTTGATGATGTTTCGTCTTTCCAGAAATCATCAGATTCCCAGTCGTCACTGTTTGCATATCTCTCGCTGTCCTGTTCGGGATCATAGTCCTCAAATCCCTGTATCTCAAGTGCTGCACTGTTGCACATCCACTCGGTTTTTGCTTTTCCTATCATACTGTTTGACGGATCCTTTGTCACATCTACCGTAACAATAAAACCGTCTACATTATTTCCGGATATCGTATAACTGCTCTTATCAGATGATACCGGCACGGGTATATCTGTATTGTTGAACGCTTCGAGCTTTGGCACATAATATACTATCCATCTGCCCTTGTCGCCCTTATCTATCAGCAAGCCGCCGTTATCAAAGGTATAGTTCTTTAGTCCCGAAATATACTCCTCAAGACATATTTTGTGTTCGCTGATAAAATATGCATGCGGTATTCCAAGATATCTGAAATGCCATGCCTCGTAGCCTATACCGGTAATATTAGTTTTGTTCTGCGGATATCTGATAATAAAGCCGTAGTCACAACAGTGATCTATAAGCCATTTGAAATCACCGTCGCCGTCAAGCTCCATCATCTCGCCGTATGAATTATACAAAGCTGTATCAAAGCAATAACCTGTCTGATGTTCGCTGAATCCCGGTACTGCCACGTAATATGTTGTAGACCTCGCTCCCGTTTCTTTCACGGAGTCTTTATATATTTTAGTCTGATCGCTTTTGCTTCTGTATGAGCTGGAGATCAAAATTGTAGTTGCGCCTTTTTCTGTTTTAAAGCCGTCAAAAAAGTCGTTTATAGGCTTAAGGATAGCGTTATTTATTAACATATCGTCGTCCTTCACACCGACAGAGGCTGATATATTATCATAAAGATTTATGAGATTTTCTCCGTCGATATGCGATTCATACTGATAGTTTACAAGTATGAGCGAGCCTTTATATATATCGTCGTTTAAAACGGTAATCATCCTGTAATCAGACGGCATATTGTTTTTTTCTTCAAAAGCATTGGGAGAAATAGCCTCTGAATTGATACCTTCAAGACTATTTCCTGATGATGTATTGCTTGTAACCGATAATGTACCGCTTGTGTTTTTTGCAGCATTGAGCTTATGCCCCGAAATAAGCATTGCAGCTATTCCGCTAACAAAGATCATTATTACTATTACAGCCAGAAAACCGTTGGGAACACTCTTTTTTACCGACCTTGTCATTAGCGCCACCTCCTTTCGGAAATATCACGACCTATATTATTTTATTTTTTATCAAGCCTTCTTTATCTTACGAAAAGCCTTTTTGCCTCGTTTTACAACTATCTCGCCCTTTGCTGAGATCTCGTCGGCAGTAATTTCAAAAGCTACGTCGCTTACCTTTTCGCCGTCAACTGTAACGCCGCCCTGAACAACATTTCTGCGAGCCTCACTCTTTGACGGTGCAAGCGTTGACTTAACAAGCAGATCAAGAATATTGATCTTACCATCGGTAAAGTCGCTGTCTGAAAGCTCTGTTGTGGGCATATTCTCTGTGTTGCTGCCGCTGCCGAAAAGCGCTCTTGCAGCCTGCTGTGCCTTTTGAGCTTCTTCTTCGCCGTGAATCATTTTAGTTGTTTCAAAAGCTAAAACTTCTTTTGCACGGTTAAGCTCTGCGCCTTCAAGCTTTTCAAGCTCTGCTATTTCTTCAAGCGGTAAGAAGGTTATCATTTTTATGCACTTGATAACATCTGCGTCGTCGATATTTCTCCAGTACTGATAAAACTCATACGGAGAAGTTTTCTCTGCGTCGAGCCACAAAGCGCCCTTTTGTGTTTTGCCCATCTTCTTGCCCTCTGAGGTAAGCAAAAGATTTATTGTCATAGCATAAGCGTCTTTACCGAGTTTACGTCTGATAAGCTCTGTGCCGCCGAGCATATTGCTCCACTGATCGTCGCCGCCGAACTGCATATTACAGCCGTATTTCTGATAGAGTACATAGAAATCATAGCTCTGCATTATCATGTAGTTAAACTCCAGAAAGCTCAAGCCCTTTTCCCATCTCTGCTTATAGCACTCTGCGGCTAACATTCTGTTTACGCTGAAATGAGCGCCAACCTCTCTCAAAAGGTCTACATAGTTGAGATTAAGCAGCCAATCGGCATTATTTACCATAATTGCTTTGCCCTCGGAAAAATCAATAAAGCGACTCATCTGCTTTTTGAAGCATTCACAGTTATGCTCTATTGTTTCTTTTGTAAGCATTTGACGCATATCCGTTCTGCCTGTCGGATCACCGATCATACCTGTACCGCCGCCAACAAGAACAATAGGTCTGTTGCCTGCCATTTGAAGTCTTTTCATCAAGCAAAGAGCCATAAAATGTCCAACGTGTAGACTATCGGCAGTCGGATCAAAGCCAATATAGAAGGTTGCTTTACCCTCGTTTACCAGCTCTCTTATCTCGTTTTCGTCTGTAACCTGAGCTATCAGCCCTCTTGTTTCTAATTCCTCGTATACACCCATTCTGATTTCCCTTTCTTCATTAAATTTTTTCATACTCTTTTCTTTTGTACTCTTTTCTTTTGTACTCTTTTCTTTTGTACTCTTGTACTCTTGTACTCTTGTACTCTTGTACTTTTTTTGTAGACTATTCTTTTGTACTCTTTTTTGTACTATTTAACATGTACAGCACACAACATATAAATAACTATTATTTGATTCTACTGTATTATAACAGATTACTTGTTACTATTTGTTACGAAATTGTTACATTTACAGCATTTTTGTAAAAATTTCGTAGTTTTTTAGAAAAAGAAGTCCTCCCAAAGGCTGAGAGGACTTGAATTTTGTTATAAATTGCTAAATACGAATTATGAATTACACATTCAGACTGTGCAAAAACAAAATAAGTTTTCGCTCAAGCCTTTTTCAAAAGGCTTGCGGGGTGCAGGGCAATGTCATCAACTTAAGAAAGAATATTAGACAGAGTTTATTGCGGTACTCCCTCTTTGAGGGTGCGGTCTGCCACAAAGCAGACTGCACCCTGCGATTTTAAAGTGCCGTCTGCCGACTAAACCTACGGCACATCTGAACTACGGCAGGTTTAGAGATGCCCTTTACTTTTTGCACACGCTGCATTGTAAATTGCTAACTGCACATTATCGCGGTCTGTCCCTGCTTACGGTAAGAGTTCCGTTATCATCAATAACGATAAAATAACCCTTTTCGACCTGCTGCTTTATCTCGTTTTTCTCGATAGCAAAAAACTTTTTATCCTTATCAATACAGATAACATGCTTGTCATCTATTCTGTCAACTTTAAGTATCATTGAAAATTCTCCTTGTCATTGTGGTTGGTAACTTGACCTCATTGCTTGAAAGCTCCGATCTATTCATAAAAGAATCAAAGTTTAAATGCGAGCTGCAATTTTCGCCTATGCAATATTGCCTGTGGGGGATCACCCGCCGCTATTCATCTTTCTTTCAAGATTCTGTTCCGGAGTCATCAAAACCTTTCTCGACTTACTGCCCTCGTGTGGTCCTACAATTCCCATTTGCTCCATTGTATCAACAAGTCTGCCTGCACGGGCATAGCCTACCTTCATCTTTCTTTGCAAAAGCGAGGTTGACGCCTGCCCTGCCGCTACAACAATGTCAATTGCCTGATTAAGCAAAGGATCTGTTTCGGTCATATCGTCATCTTCTTCATCAGGTGCAGTCTTGATACCCTCCTGAGAAATACGTTCGATCTCCTCTGTGATAGCTTCGTCATAGCTTGAGCTGCAATTATTCTTCAAAAACTCCGTTACAGCCTCTATATCTTCATCAGACGAAAAACCACCCTGTACTCTTATCGGCTTAGGTGAACCGACAGGGTTATACAACATATCTCCTCTGCCGATAAGCTTTTCACCGCCGCCCATATCGAGAATGGTTTTTGAGTCTACCACGGCGGCAACTTTAAGAGAGATTCTGCTCGGAATGTTGGCCTTGATTACACCCGTGATTACGTTTACCGACGGTCTTTGAGTAGCAACAACTAAGTGCATGCCTGCGGCACGTGCTTTTTGAGCAAGACGGCAAATAGCGTCCTCCACCTCGCCGGGAGCAACCATCATCAAATCGGCGAGCTCATCTATCGCAATAACTATCTTGGACATCTTCGTTTTAGCCTTCGGCGGTACAAGTACACCGTTTACAACCTTTCCGGGTTCTTCTGTTTCGTCTGCAATTTCTTCGGGCGTCATAGTCTGCCAATTTTTCTCAACCATTTTGTTATAGCTGTCGATATCCTTTACATTATACAAAGAAAGTACGCCGTAACGATTCTCCATTTCGTTTACCGCCCAGTTAAGAGCCGCCGCTGCTTTCTTTACATCATCAACAACGGGTACAAGCAAATGCGGAATACCTTTATACTTAGTAAACTCAACTCTTTTCGGATCAATAAGTATAAGCTTAACCTGATCGGGAGCAGCTCTGAAAATGATACTCATAAGTATGGAGTTCACACAAACAGATTTACCCGAACCGGTAGTACCGGCAATAAGCAGGTGCGGCATTTTTGCCAGATCAGATACGACAATATTATTTGAAAGATCTCTGCCAAGAACACACGCAAGCACACTTTTTTGCTTTCTGAACTCCTCTGAGTCAATAAGCTCTCTCATAGTAACAGAAGCTACCGACTTGTTCGGCACTTCAATTCCGATTGCTGGTTTTCCGGGAATAGGAGCTTCTATTCTTACGGCGTCCGCTGCAAGTCCGAGTGCGATATCGTCTGCAAGACTTGTGATACGTGATATCTTAACGCCCGGTGCAGGCTTAATCTCATACCTTGTGATTGACGGACCACGACAATAACCGGTAATTTTTGCACCTACCGAAAAGCTGTCGAGAGTTTCAATAAGCTTTCCTGCATTCTCCCTGAGCTCTGTTTCATAGCTCTGATTATTCTTCTTACCCTTAGAAAGCAGATTAACGCTCGGATACTTATACTGCTTCTGTAAGACTGCCGGCTTTTGCGAATCGTTAGGATTGCTGCGGAATACACGCTTATCGTTTGCGGGTTCTTCGTTATTCTTCTTGCTTACAGAAATATCCCTTGCAATTTTTGAAGCTTCGGGAATATCGTCTTGAAGAAGATCACCAAAAACATCTTTTGTAAGTTCTTCGTTTGAATAGTTATCTACGCTGTCACCCTTACCGGTATCCATATCGCCGTCGATATCAATATCTATGCTGTATGAATCGTCACTGTCAAACGGGTTTGTATCCTGCTGGTCAAGCTCGTCAAAAGTATCGTCATTATCATCATCAAAAATAGCTTCGTCACTAATATTATCGTCCGTACTCTGATTTTTCGACAGCTCGTCGTCAAGATCGTCAATTTCGCCGTCAAACGAATCATCAGAATCGGTATCATTGTCTTTTGGTTTAGTTTTTATCTTAATATGATTTTTCTTCAAAAAGCCGCCCTTAGCGGAATTTTCCTCGTCATCATCGTTTTGCTCGTTTTCGTCGTCATCATGAAGATCGTACTCGTCGTACTTATCATCATCAAAGAAAACGTCGTCAGCGATCTTTACGGGGCGTATTTTAGCCTGTTTGCGTTTGATCTTCTTTACGGTTTCTTCAAACCACTCTGAAATATGCTCTGTAAGATATTCAAAGATCTTTGTAACAGGTTTATGCACATTTACCGCAAAGACCAGCACAACAAGCGTTATGAGAGCTATTAGTATTTTTGCAGGTGTAACGCCGAAAAGCTTTACAAAAGGAGCCCCAAGCAAAAAGCCCATAACTCCGCCGCCCTTTGAATCAATGCCCTGAGAGAACGTTCCTTTTATATCAAAGGCGTCTTTATACGTAAATATGTAAACTGCTGCATTAAAGCAGAGTACAAGTCCGGAAACAAAGGCGGCTGTAAGCCACATTTTTTTTCTTCTCTTTTTATCGTCAAAAATACTGTAAGACACCGCAAGCGTTATGAGCAGCAGCGGCCAGTACCACGAAAACAAGCTGCATAATCCTCTTACCGCATTATGCAGCCAAAGCCATACAAGCTCACCCGGTATATATATGACAGCCGCAAGCATTAATCCCGATAAAAACATTATTATTGAGCGCTTTTGTTTTGCTGCGGTAAGCTCGTCTGCATTTTTCGAGACATTACTTTTCCCCGTTTTATTCTTCTCGCCCTTCGTTTTCAAAAGACTGTTCGATTTCCCCTTTTTCTTTACTTCTGCCAATTACTTCACCCCTTTTTTCAATTCGTAAAGCGGAATTATACATTCATACACAAATTATAGTAGAAGTTTTACTTTGTTATGCTAAAAGTAAATGATATACTTAATGTATCGCAAACAACGATTCCGAATTAATTAAACGTCAGCGGCGCACCACTAAATAAATTATTGCCGGTTGAAAGCTCTATTGCGCTGATAACAATTACAGCTATACCTACAATTGCAGTATATGCAACGAAAATTCCTGTTCTGTCTTTTGCGAGCATCCATTTGAAAAGCTTGATAGCAAAGAAACCAACTATCATAGCGGCTATCATTCCTGCTATCATCGCACCCGTACCAACTGCGAGAGTATCCTGAGTACCCTGCGCCTCTAATGCGTCTTTCGCTTCAAGAAGTGCGGCTGCCATTATAGACGGTATACCTAATACAAATGTATAGTCAAGTGATACTTGTTTGTTTATGCCTCTGAGCTGTCCCATTGCAAGAGTTGAGCCCGAACGTGACAATCCCGGAAATACCGCCGCAAATGCCTGAGTAAGTCCTACGCATATTGCGTCAACTGTTTTCATGCGGCGTCTGCCTACGGTCTTATTTTCTGCTGAGTGTATAGCTTTTGACTTTGTATTCTCCATAGCCTTAATGCCTACCCACAGCATAATTGCCGTTGATAAAAGTGCAAAACCTGTTACAATAAAATAGCCTGTATTTCCCTGCCATATCTCCGCCATATCTTTGCCGTTGATACCGCCCGAACCCGGAATAGGTACAAAAAGCAAAAACAGCGGCAGCAAGCCGATAAACAGCATTGCAAGAAGATTTCTGTCGCCGTCCATCTGACTCCATTTGAATTTCCCCGTAAAGATATCCTTCAAAGCCGAGAAAAATGCTTTTATCAGCCGTATAATAAGCTTATGATATACAGTGCATACCGATACCAACGTGCCAACATGCAGCATTACGTTAAAGAACAAATTGCCCTCGGCATTTACGCCCATTATATGCTGAAATATTGTAAGGTGTCCGCTGCTGCTTACGGGCAGAAATTCGGTTAAGCCCTGAACAATACCCAGTATAATTGCCTGCCAGATATTCATTATATGTATTCCTCCTTAGTTACTCTGCATACAAAACGCAAAAGATAACCCCAAATGATATAAATATATATTTATGGGCACCTCTAAAAGCCTCACGCAGCCCATCTGCGCCGTATCTTCAGCCGTCATATTGCACAAAAATTCTTGACATACGTCAGTATGAATCTCGCCTGCCGGCTCGGTCGGTGCTGTTGCCTTGCGGCAGCGTCTGCCGCCGGCAGACTGCACCCGGCGATTTTATTGTACAACCTGCCGACTAAATTTACGGCACATCTGAACGACGGCAGGTTTTTAGAGATGCCCATATGTAATCGGGCAGAGTAATATTTGTCCGCCCGATTTAATGACGCTAATTATCTTTTATCATACTTTTAAGCTTTTTAAGAGCAATACTTAAATTGCCCACACTGTCAATAAGTCCTTCTTCAACAGCCTGCCTGCCCTCTAAAACTGTACCCACGTCCATAACAAGCTCACCTGTTGTCATAACAAGACCGTTATAACGTGCGGCAGTTATTTTTGAATTTTCGGCTACAAAATTATTTATTCTCTGCTGCATTCTCTGAAGGTACTCAAACGATTGTCTGACTCCGAGAGTTAACCCCGTAGACCTTACCGGATGAATGGTCATAGACGCACTCGGAGCAATAAAAGAGTATTTCGCCGCTACCGCCAGCGGTACTCCGATAGAATGACCGCCGCCAAGAACAAGCGATACAGTCGGCTTGCTCATGCCTGCTAAAAGCTCGGCAATTGCAAGCCCCGCCTCAATGTCGCCGCCCACGGTATTGAGAATAACAAGAAGTCCGTCAATATCACGGCTTTCCTCCAAGGCAACAAGGCGAGGTATAACGTGCTCATATTTGGTGGTTTTGTTTTGTGCGGGCAGCTCTGTATGTCCCTCTATCTCTCCGATTATTGTAAGACAATGTATCACACAGTCGTCCGCCTCTACCGTAACAGAACCCGATTCTTCGGCGGGTGCGTCGGTTATATCGTGACGCTGCTCTTTACATTCTTTATTGCTGCCCTTTGTTTTTTTGCTTTTTTTGCTATGCTCTGTTTGTTCTTGCATACAACACACCTCGGGCATATTATACCCGATTATATATACATTATACCATTATTAACAAAATGATACAAGATATAAAAAGAAAAAACATTTGAACATTTTTCGGTCTTATTTAGTAACAATAGTGTAATCGTATTGTTGACATATTGAAACAAAAGAGAGGCATAATTCTTATACGCAAAAATAAACATTTCTTTTTATTATACAATTATTGTATGTTTTAATAGACCGAGGTATTCCGATGTATGATACAATAATGATAACAGCCGTTTTGGTACTCGTTGCGTGTTCTGCATTTTTCAGCTCCACCGAAACGGCAGTAAATTCATGCAGCCGTCCAAGACTGCAAAATATGCTCGAAAAAGAAATAAAGGGAAGCGACAAAGCTTTAAAATTTCTCGACGAGTACGACAAAACGATAACAACACTTCTTATAGGAAATAATATTGTAAATATAGCAGCTTCATCTATTGCGGCAATACTATGCACAAAGATATGGGGCAATTACGGCGCTGCAATAAGCACAGGACTTCTTACCCTGCTTATACTGACATTCGGTGAGATAATACCCAAATGCTACGCAAAGCAAAATAGCGAAATACTTCTCACTCGCTTTTCAGGCATAGTATACTTTTTAATGGTAATACTCACGCCGCTGTCTTTATTATTTATAAAAATAAATACGTTTGCATTAAAAATAACGGGCAGCAAAGAAGAAGCGCCGTCTGTAACAGAGGACGAGCTGAAATATATAATAGAATCTATCGAAGAAGAAGGCGTACTTGAAGAAGCAGAAAGTGAAATGGTACAGTCTGCACTCGAATTTGACGAAAAAACAGTGCTTGAAATACTCACGCCGAGAGTTGACGTTGTTTCGATAGATATTAACGATCCTGTTGACGAGATAAAGAAAACCATATCAAACGAGCGTTTCTCACGCATACCGGTATACGAAGATAATATTGACAATATAATAGGTATACTTTATACGAGAGATTATCTCGAAGCATTAACGCAAGGCAAAACGCCAAACATAAGAGAGCTTATGCAGCCGCCCTATTTTGTGTATAAGACAAGAAAGCTCTCTGCACTTCTTGCAGACTTCAAGCGAAAGAGAATGCATATTGCGATAGTTGCCGACGAATACGGCGGTATACTGGGAATTGCTACAATGGAGGATCTGCTCGAAGAGCTTGTAGGAGATATCTGGGACGAGGACGAAGAAATAGAACAGCAGTATAAAAAGCTTTCGGAGAACTGCTACGAGGTAAGCGGAGATATGCAGGTTGAAGATCTGCTCGAACTGTTTGACATACCCGAAAAAGAGGTTGACACCGACAGTCAGTCTGTCGGAGGCTGGGTGTTTGAAAAGCTCGGCATTATACCTAAGAAGAATCAGACGCTTGAGCTCAACGGCTTACAGATAAAGGTTGCGGAAGTAAAGGATAAGAGGATAAATAAGCTTATCATCAAAAACAAATCAAAAATAAACTGAATTTTTTAACTGCTCCCTTAGAGAGCAGTTTTTTTGCAGGTTTTTTTTGTTTTTCCGCTTGACAAATCTTTTCTTCTGCTGTATAATCATATCAAACAATAGTTGAGCAATTGTTCAACTAATCAAATACAAGCGAGGTATAACGAGCTATGAGCAGGAATACAGATATAAACGAACCCATATGCAGCCTTGAATTTATTCATAACGATACAGTAGAATCAACAAAAAGCAAGCTTCTTTCAATGGACAAATACATTGAGCTGGCGGCGCTTTTTAAGCTTTTCGGTGATCCCACAAGAGTGCGTATTCTTCACGCACTTGAACAAAACGAACTTTGCGTATGCGACATCGCTTCACTTCTCGGATTGACAAAATCTGCCGTATCACATCAGTTAAAAGACTTAAAGCTTGCAGATCTTGTCAAGTTCCGCAAAGAGGGGCAAACAGTTTTTTACTCTCTTGCAGATTCCCACGTTAAAACTATCATAGATATTGGTTACGAGCATATAACCGAAAATCTAAAGGAAGTGTGAGTACAATGAAAAAAACATTTTTGGTTAAAGGTCTTGACTGCCCTCATTGTTCTGCTGAAATTGAAAAAGACCTCAGCAAGCACAAAGAAATAAAATCAGCCGTTGTAAATCTTGTAACTCAGACGCTTACCGTTGAATACTCTCAAAGTATCGAAAACGACTTATCAGATATTGTAGAGAAAGCAGTACACAGTCACGAACCCGAAGTAGAGGTTTCAGACAAAATTTCAAAAACAACATCACTTGCGAGTACCTCGCATAAATGCTCTGACAACTGCGGCTGCTCCGGCAAGCTGCATACACAAAACCACAGCTCACACTCGAAAGTCAATTCTTCTCACAAACACGGCTCATACCACAAAAAAGAAAAAGCCCCTAAAAGCTTTATGGCATTTTTAGAGGACGAAAGCATTATTGTTATCAGACTTATTATCGGCGCTTTGCTCTTTGCTGTCGGCTTTACCCTGTCTCTACTCAACTGCGCTTTGTTTGTATATCTGCCTTTTATCGCTGCGTCTTACATAATTATGGGTACTGACGTTTGCATTAAGGCTGTTCTGAATATCCTCAAAGGACGTGTTTTTGACGAATACTTTCTTATGACCGTTTCTACTATCGGCGCTTTTGTTATCGGTGAATATCCCGAAGCCGCTGCTGTAATGCTGTTTTATCAGTTGGGCGAATATATACAAGGGCGTGCCGTTAAGAAATCACGCCGTTCCATAAGCGAGCTTATGGACATTCGCCCCGATAAAGCCAATGTTATCAGATACGGCAGCATTAACGAGGCTTCCCCCGAAGAAGTTTCTGTCGGAGAGTATATTCTAATTAAGCCGGGCGAACGTGTGCCGCTTGACGGTATCGTAACCGAGGGCAGCTCTATGCTTAACACCTCTGCCCTTACAGGTGAATCAGTACCGAGAAAAGCAAATATCGGAGATAACGTCATTTCGGGCTGTATAAACGAAAGCGGTACTCTTAAAGTAAAAGTTACAAAAAAATACTCAGACTCAACCGTTGCAAATATTCTCGATTTAGTGGAAAACGCCGCCGCAAAAAAAGCTCCTGCCGAAAACTTTATAACCTCTTTTTCAAGGTATTATACACCCGTTGTTGTTATTTCGGCTGTACTCCTCGCACTTATTCCGCCGCTGGTTTTTGGCGGAAATCTTACCGAGTGGATACACAGAGGCTTTGTATTTCTTGTAATATCGTGTCCGTGTGCGCTTGTTGTCTCGATACCGCTGACATTTTTCGGCGGTATAGGTACGTCTTCACGTCACGGCATACTTGTTAAGGGCAGCAACTATCTTGAATCGCTCAATGCTGTTAGCTGTATCGTTACCGACAAAACAGGCACTTTGACAAAGGGTATTTTTGAAGTAAGCAAAGTATCTCCCGAAAAAGGCATTGACGAAAAAGAGCTGCTTTTTACCGCTGCATTGGCTGAAAGCTATTCAAATCACCCGATAGCAAAGTCTATTGTCAAAGCAAACAATTCCCCGATTGATAAGAACAAGGTCAAAAACTACAAAGAAAAAGCAGGCTGCGGAATAAGCGCAGAAATTGACGGCAAAAAAGTGCTTGCCGGAAATATGAAGCTTATGCAGGATAACGGCATAAAAGCCGGAAATACAGACGAGTACGGTACAATAGTATATATTGCCCGTGACGGAAAACTGTTAGGTCATATTGTAATTTCCGACGAAATAAAGCCCGACAGCGCAGCAGCAGTAGAAGCCCTTAAAAAACAGGGTATAGAAAAAATTGTAATGCTCACGGGCGACAGCGACTCAGCCGCAAAGTATGTAAGCGATACGCTGAAGCTTGACGAATACCACAGCGGACTTCTCCCCGACGCTAAAACAGCCGAAGTTGAAAAGCTGAAGCTAAGCCTTGAAACCGGTAAAAAGCTTGCCTTTGTGGGCGACGGTATAAATGACGCTCCTGTTTTAGCTCTTGCAGATGTGGGAATAGCAATGGGCGCTCTTGGCTCTGACGCAGCTATTGAAGCGGCTGATATCGTACTTATGACTGACGAACCCACAAAGCTTTGCGAGGCAATAAAAATCGCAGGGTATACAAAGAAGATAGTTAAAGAAAATATTATTGCCGTAATAGCAGTAAAAATACTGTTTCTTATACT
The DNA here is from genome assembly GCA_017402845.1 of Clostridia bacterium. Lineage (GTDB taxonomy): Bacteria > Bacillota > Clostridia > Oscillospirales > Acutalibacteraceae > RUG592. The sequence goes on along the minus strand of JAFPLH010000027.1, from coordinate 2,267 downwards.
CGGTGCATTAGGTATTGCGAGTATGTGGGGCGCTGTTTTCGGTGATGTGGGTATTATGATATTGGCTGTGCTGAATTCTATGCGTATAATGTCATACGGAAAGAAAAAATGATAATACAAAAAAACCGCCTGCTCAAAAAGAGGGGCGGTTTTTGCAATATACTGACAAAGATAATACCGGAAAAAGCGTCTGCTTTTTATTGTATTATAGATTTGAGGTCAAATGGAGTTTTTCCATTAGAGCTTCTTGTAATACGGCGGAAAAGTTGACATCAGCACGTTCAGCTATAACATTAAGCCAATTTGGAATTGTAAGTGTTTTCTTCACAGCTTTTTTATCATAAAATTTGCGGTACTCTAAAGTATCACCTATTGTTTTCATTAAAACCCTTTAAGGCAACACCGCACAAAGACCGCCTAACGTCAGCTGCAAATCTGCGTGAATATTTTCCGTCATAGCACACAAAATTCCCTTGAAATACGTCAGTATTCCTGCGGTCATTTTATGCACTCTGACGAAAAATCTGACTGCGCATCTTCGGCACTGCCTTTGTGCGGTATTGCCTTTAACCCTCAGTATGTCATTCCCTCACCTCTTTTATATTATAACACGTGCTTATACGTATGTCGATACATATTTTTTTCTGACAGCGAAGGTTTTTCCAAATGATTATTGTTATTTTTAAAAGAATATGATATAATTTTATGCAAGTATAATTGATAATAATCTGAAAGGAAAAAGCATAAATATGAAAAGACAAGACTACATTTCCTGGGACGAATATTTTATGGGGGTTGCGCTGTTAGCCGCAAAACGCAGTAAAGATCCTAATACTCAGGTAGGCGCTTGTATTGTTGACGAAAATAACATTATACTTTCAACGGGATATAACGGCTTCCCTATCGGCTGTTCAGACGACGAGTACCCATGGAGCAGAACGGGTGAAGAAACCAAATATCCTTTTGTGGTACACGCAGAGCTTAATACCATTCTTAACGCAAACGGAAAAAATCTCAGAGGTTCAAGACTCTATGTTTCTCTGTTTCCATGCAACGAATGTGCAAAGGCTATTATACAGTCAGGCATAAAGGAGATCATTTATCTATCTGATAAATACGCCGACTCGCCCGCTACACTCGCTTCAAAAAGAATGTTAGCTTCTGCCGGAATAGTCACAAGAGAGCTTATAACAAGCGTGAAAAGCATTACAATTAATTTTGATTAATACTCTCGATCGGGGAATCTATATGATAATATCTACAATTATTTCAATAATCTGCATTTTGGCGGTTATTTACGAGCTGACAGTAATTTATGCGTTTCTCATACGCTGCCGTGTGGTAAAATGCAAAGTTACATCAAGCGAAAAGGTACAAAAACGAAGGCAGGGCTATATTGCAGAGGAATACTATAAAACTCTTACCGAATTTTGCGTTGGTGAAGAAAAACACAAGGCATACTTAAAAACAAGCGTATTTTGTCAGACAGGGCAGGTAATAAGCTGTTACTATCACCCTGACAAGAATATTATTTTCCGCAGGCGTGACCTCAGACATAATTTAAAATCACATTCTCTTGCGGTTTTGTCTGTTGCTCTGTTGTTTTTAGTGCTTAACTCTGTTTTCGGAGTAACCACTCTCAGCAGTCTTATCACCAAATATATCGTAATTATTATTTCGGTAATGCTTGCGCTGTCTTTTTTTTCGCTGGGAGTATTTTTACTTATATACGGTATTAACTCAGTACGGCTTTCTTCAAAAAAGCGTGTTATGAAGGTTACAGCAAATGTTACCGATATTATACGCAAACGAACCTCAGGACGTGGCAGAGCAGAGTATTTATACTATCCTATATACACATACAACTTTTCAGGCGAAAAACATACTGTAACATCAAGAAAGGCTTTGTTATCTCCGCCGAAAATGGGCGGAAAAAAATTAGTTCTTCTTGACAAAAAGAAAGGCGCTCTTATAGAATACCGTGATACGGTCACTTCTATAATACAGGGTGTTTGCTTTATCGTTATAGCCGGACTGTTTATTTATCTTACGGTCACTTAATCAGCAATAGCAAAAAAACTAAAGCTCCCTTTAAAAGGGAGCTTACTTATTATAGGGCACCTCTAAAAAACCTCACGCCGCCCATCTGCACCGTATCTTCAGCCGTCATCTTGCACAAAAAATCTTGATATACGTCAGTATACCTGCGATTTTAAAGTGCCGTCTGCCGACTAAACCTACGGCACATCTGAACGACGGCAGGTTTT
>JAFPLH010000026.1 GCA_017402845.1 Clostridia bacterium | reverse complement strand
TTGCACAAAAAATCTTGACATACGTCAGTATGAGTCTCGCCTGCCGGCTCGGTCGGTGCTGTTGCCTTGCGGCAACGTCTGCCACCGGCAGACTGCACCCGGCGATTTTAAAGTGCCGTCTGCCGACTAAATCTGCGGCACATCTGAACGACGGCAGGTTTTTAGAGATGCCCTTATAATATTCCCCATAGAATACAACTGAGAAAAATTTTTTTCAAGCTCCAATGTAGCTCCCGAATGCATACCTTCCGGTACTACTATAATACGATCATTCCCTATCAGCTTTTTTGTATACGCATGATCGCCGATGATCTCGTCCTTTCCACCAATGATACAGCTAATACTTTTTCTGTCAATATTGTCAAAAACTGACGATTTATCTATAAACCAATTTACATCGCCTTGATATCCGTAGAGAGGTATTACCTTATGCGGCTGTAAACAAGGATTAACAAGAATTAATGACTTCTTTAGCTTGATACCGATGAGTACGGCAAAAAAGCCGCCAAGACTTGTTCCCACAATTAATTCTATATTTTCTGACGAACATATATCAAGCAGTCTGTTCAAAATATCTTCTGATTTTTCGTTGTCATAATCTATATATGGTGTAATAATGTTTTCTTTCGCAAAACCGCACAGTGCAGAATATGCCGCATTGTGCGGTGTTCCTTTGTATCCGTGTATGTTCAGTATACTCATAAATAAACAAACCTTTCTAAACTTACCAAACATTCTCTGTCCAGTCTATTATCGCAAGCGCAAGCCGTGTGCGCTCCTTTTTACATTCTTCTTTATACCGCCGTTCATCTTTAAAAGCCATTCGATATACCCATGAAATATCGTTTGTCATTACATGACCTATATATTCAAAGGCTATGTGCTTATGCGGAAAACGAAATGAGTTGTCATTTAACCGCTTCTCTATATATAATGCGCTGTCATATGACGGCCATACAACGTCATTCTTACCCGACAAAAGAAGTACAGGTCCTTTTATATTTTCTACCGGAATAATGTTTTCTTCCTTTACTGTCTTTTCTTTGTTTATCGAAATAAGATGAAGCTCTTTCTCCTCTGCGATGATCTTAGGCAAATTAAAGCTGCGGTAATTGTAAGCGGCAAAAGGAAACTCTTTTGCGTTGTAACTCCAGCATGATGTGCCGGAGGGCTTTTTCGTCTTTCCCGCAGTTACTAAACCTTCGCTTACAAAATATGACGGCACACGGGCGATTACGCATGATATTTTAGGAAACATAGAAGCGCATAACAATGCAAGTTCACTTCCCTTTGAGGCTCCGTCAATGCCTATTTTATTGTATCCGCGCGCTTTCAGCCATTTTATAGCATTTTCAATATACTCAAGCGGTACACGGTCAAGATTTTTTTCTGTCTGTTTTGTACCGAAAAAAGCAACGGCTAACGCAGGAATACCATGCTGACAATATACCTGTGCAAATTGCTTTGTCATATGCATACCGCCGTTTGAACCTGATACAACTATCATTACTCTGTCGTATCTGTACTCTGCCGGGTATAAAATACCTTCAAAACCGTCTGTCTTTACGGCAGCTTGTATCACTTTTGACATTCAGCTTCACTCCTTCAATACACTTTCATATATCTTCATCATACCGAAATTGAAGCAGCTTAGTATAATTTTCATATCGTAATCGCTATTGTTATCTTGCCAGTTCATAATTGCTTCGGCTGCAATTTTTGCAGCTTCATTTTTCGGATAACCGTATACTCCCGTTGATATAGCAGGAAACGCTATACTGTGAATATCGTGTTCTCGTGCCAGATCAAGTGAATTCTTATAGCAGTTAGATAATGCTGTTTTATTCTCTGCTTTGCCGCTGTATATCGGACCGACTGTGTGTATTACGTACTTTGCCTTTAAATTGTATCCCTTTGTGATCTTAGCCTGTCCTGTTTTGCAGCCGTTAAGAGTTCTGCATTCTTCGAGCAGTCCTCTGCCTGCTGCACGGTGAATAGCTCCGTCAACGCCTCCGCCGCCGAGTAACGAGCTGTTTGCAGCGTTTACGATACAGTCAACATCAAGTTTTGTTATATCTCCGATATCATAGAAAAGATCGTGGCTTGTTTGAAATTTCCTGAATTCTGTATTGTTACAATGATTTTTCGTTTTGTAAAAATTTTTATACGCCCTATCGACAACATCAAGCATTTCTTTGGGTAGCCTTTTGCGGCACTCGTGCTTAATATCTTCGGGAATACCATAGAAAGCCTCTGCTATACCTCCTGCAATACAAGTAAGTGTATCACAGTCACCGCCGAGAGATACTGCCGTTCGTATAACGTCCTCAAAGCTTTTTCCCTCTAAAAATGCCGTAATTGCTTCGGGAACAGTTTGCTGACACGTTTCAACATGGTGGTAGGTCGGGCGTATTTCGTCGCAGGTGCGGGAAAGATCGTAACCGAAGGTTTTTTCGATAAACGATTTTATTTCACTTTTTGTACTGCCCGTTCTTGCAAGAAAGATCGCACTTGCGGTTGCCTGAGCGCCTTTTATACCTTCCGGGTGATCGTGAGTTACCATTGCCGTGAGCGCTGCTGCTTCAAGTGTTATATCCAGATCATTATACATAAAACCGACTGAAGAAACTCTCATTGCAGAGCCGTTTCCAAAGCTTCCGTAAGGCTTCGGATATCTTGATGAAAGCCATTTGATAAACATTCTGCCATATCCTGCATTCGGATATTTATTTGCCCACTTCTGCATTGAAGCTTGAACTGTTGCGGAAATATCACTCTTTGTACCGCTTTCAACGTCCATAAGCGCCTGTGCAACAGCAATTGTCAACACTGTGTCATCTGTAAACTCTGAGCTTTTTATCCACAGTGGAAAGTCTTTTGTTTTTTCTCCCCTGTCAAACTCATAGGGTGAGCCGATCATATCGCCTATAATTGCTCCCAACATATAAAATACCTCCGTTTTTTAGGGCAATACCGCACAAAGGCAGTGCCGAAGATGCGTAGTCAGATTTTTCGGCAGAGTGCATAAAATGACCGCAGTAATACTGACGTATTTCAAGGAAATTTTGTGTGCTATGACGGAAAATATGCACGCAGATTTGCAGCTGAGCCGTCAGGCGGTCTTTGTGAGGTGTTGCCTTAGCTTTGCTTTGCTTTCTTTTATTATAACAGCTATTTATTATACAGTAAATATTTTAGCTGTGTTCTTTAACAAAAAATTGTGAGCGTATTTTTTTCTGTACAAAGTGGTTTTCAATAACAATTTTTGGGGTACTAATACGTACTTTTCCACATCTAAGCTGTAATATGTTGATAACTTATCTCCCCTATCAGCAAGGCAAGATACGCTGATATTATGAAAATGACAAAGTAACAAACCTTTTATTTTTCTTGTTGTATTGTCAGCGGATACGCCCGCCGCACGCAAATCATACAAAATAAAATAAATTATACCTCTTTTCATATTAAATAGTTAAAAATTGACAAGGTAATTATTTTAATTCTAATATAGAATAAAAAACGATAGGTATAAAAGTATAATACAATATGGGTATGAGTAAATTGCGAACAGCGTTTATCGCTTGTAAGCTTATAATGCCCTCGGTGAAATATTCTTTGCCGAGCAGGTAAATAAAAAACCCGCTTTTGGAGGTTTCCCTATGAAAATAGGTCTTGATATAGGTTCAACTACAATAAAATGCGTAGTACTTGACAATAACAATAAGTTTATATACTCAACATACGAGCGTCACTATTCGCAGATAACTCAAAAAATGGGCGAAATACTGAAATATATTCGTCTGAACATTAAAGGAGCCGATAAAGCTTGTGTGGCTATATCGGGTTCGGCAGGCATGGGCGTTGCCGAAAGCTGCGGTCTTGATTTTATTCAAGAGGTATATGCAACTCGTGTTGCGGTAAATACATTTCTTCCCGGTACAGACGTAGTAATCGAGCTTGGAGGAGAGGACGCAAAAATACTGTTTTTGTCAGGCGGTATGGAGGTCAGAATGAACGGTACATGCGCAGGCGGTACCGGTGCATTTATAGATCAAATGGCTTCTCTTTTGAATGTTGATATTGAGCAGTTCAACGCATTGGCAACACAGCATGAAAAAACATATACTATTGCTTCTCGCTGCGGTGTGTTTGCAAAAACAGATATTCAGCCGCTGTTAAACCAGGGCGCAAGAAAGAGCGATATTGCGCAGAGTATTTTTGCCGCAGTTGTAAATCAGACTGTTGCAGGTCTTGCGCAGGGCAGAGAGATCGAAGGAAACGTAGTATATCTGGGCGGTCCTCTCACTTTTATGTCGCAGCTCAGAAAACAGTTTGACCATATTCTTGATACAAAGGGTACTTGCCCTGAAAATTCGCTTTATTACGTTGCTGCCGGCGCTGCTTTGTGTGCCGATAATACTATCGACTTTAAAGAGGTCATCAACAAGGTAACAAAATATACCGGCAGCGGAAACTTTGCTTTCAATAAACCTCTTTTCAAAGACAAAAAAGAATATGAGGAGTTCGTTTCACGTCATTCCCGCGCAAACGTAAAGGGAAAGGATATGAACGGCTATAAGGGTAAAGCGTATATCGGTATTGACGCAGGTTCAACTACCGTTAAAGGCGTGGTGTTATCCGAAAATAAAGAAATGCTGTTTAGCAAGTATCTTTCAAACAGCGGAAATCCAGTGCCGATAATCAAAGAGTTTCTCAATGAGGTTTACAAGATAGCTCCCGATATTGAAATAGTGGGCAGCGCTGTTACCGGCTATGGTGAGGAGATAATAAGAAATGCTTTTTGTATAGATCACGGTATTGTAGAAACCGTTGCTCACTTCACCGCCGCTAAAGACTTTATGCCTGATGTTGAATTTATTATAGATATCGGCGGTCAGGATATTAAGTGCTTTAAAATTCACAACGGCGCAATAGATAATATATTCTTAAACGAGGCTTGTTCTTCGGGCTGCGGATCGTTTTTGCAGACATTTGCAAACGCCCTCGGTTATTCTATCGAAGAATTCGCAAGCAAGGGACTTTTTGCTCAGCACCCTGTTGACCTCGGTTCAAGATGTACCGTATTTATGAACAGCTCGGTAAAGCAGGCTCAGAAGGACGGCGCAACAATAGAGGATATTTCAGCAGGTCTTTCTCTCAGCGTTGTTAAGAATGCGCTGTATAAGGTTATCAGAACTTCCGGTCCTGATGAACTGGGAAAGAAAATTGTTGTTCAAGGCGGTACGTTCCTTAATAATGCCGTACTTCGTGCATTTGAAACAGAAATGGGAACTCCTGTTGTACGTCCTGTTATATCAGGTCTGATGGGCGCATACGGCGCTGCTCTTTACGCTATGGGCAAGGGCGGCGAAAAGAGTACGATTTTAAATGCAAAACAGCTTGACGACTTTAAGCACGTAATAAAAGTAACAAACTGCGGTTTATGTCAAAATAACTGCCGACTTACTGTTAATACTTTTGCAGACGGCAGAAAGTTTATCGCAGGCAACAGATGTGAACGTCCGATAACGAAGAAATCCCCTGACAAATCGCTCAATATTTACGACTATAAGCTTCAGCTTCTCCAAAGCTATGAGCCGAAAGAGGGTACAAGAGGAAAAATAGGTTTGCCAATGGGACTTAATATGTATGAAATGCTTCCTTTCTGGCATACGTTCCTTACAAATCTCGGATTTGAAGTTATCACCTCAGGTATTTCAGATAAAAAAGTATACGCACTGGGTAATAAGACAATTCCCTCTGATACTATATGCTTCCCTGCAAAGCTTGTTCACGGTCATGTTCAGAAGCTTATTGATATGGGAGTAGAAACTATATTCTATCCTTGTATGTCGTATAACTTTGATGAAGGTCTTGGCGATAATCATTATAACTGTCCTGTTGTAGCGTATTATCCGGAGGTTATAGGCGCAAATATGAACAGCGTATCTAAAATTACGCTTATTAAGGATTATGTTGGCATACACCGCCCGAAAGATTTTCCGAAAAAGGTTTTCGAGATACTCAAAAAGCATTATCCCGATATAACTTTGAAGGAAGTAAGATCAGCAAGCGAGCTTGCGTATAAAGAGTATGAAGCACATATTGCAAGAATACGTGCAAAGGGCGATGAGATAATCAAGAAAGCCGAAGAAGAAAACAAGCCTATCTTTGTGCTGTCGGGCAGACCGTATCATGTCGATCCCGAAATAAACCACGGTATAGACAGAATGATCTCAGGCTTTGGAGTTGCAATAGTATCGGAAGATTCCGTAAGCAACAGAGTAGAAAAGTTTTCAACTACTGTTCTCAACCAGTGGACGTATCATTCAAGACTTTATGCTGCTGCTAAATATATAGCAGGCAGAAAGGATATGAATTTGGTGCAGCTTGTTTCGTTCGGCTGCGGAGTTGACGCTATTACTACCGATGAGGTGAGAGATATTCTCGAATCTGAAGGTAAGATATATACTCAAATCAAAATAGACGAGATCACCAATCTTGGTGCCGTTAAAATAAGAATACGCTCGCTTCTGGCAGCAATCGGTGAAGAAAAATAATGCAGGCAGCACCGCACAAAGACCGCCTGACGGTTTTGTAATATTGCCTGTATTTGAGAAAGAGTTCGGAAAGGACTGTATATTATGGCTAAGCTTGAATATGATAAAACTGGTCGTCTGTTGTTTACAAAACAGATGAAAGATGAGTATACAATACTCATGCCCATGATGGCGCCGATTCACTTTAATATGTTAAAAAATGTTTTTACGCATTACGGATATAAGGCTGTTTTGCTTGAAACTAACGGTCCCGAAATAGCGCAGGTAGGACTTAAATACGTTCATAATGATACTTGTTATCCTGCTTTGCTTGTTATAGGACAGTTTATTCACGCTCTGCAAAGCGGTAAATATGACGTACACTCAACGGCTCTTATGATAACACAAACGGGCGGCGGCTGTCGTGCGTCAAACTATATTCACTTACTTAGAAAAGCTCTCAAGAAAGCAGGCTTTGAGTTTGTGCCGGTAATATCTCTTAATCTTTCGGGACTTGAGAAAAACAGCGGCTTTACTCTTACAATACCTTTGGTAAGACGTTTGGCTGCCGGTCTTGTTTACGGTGACGCATTAATGCTTTTAAGAAACCAGATTCAACCCTACGAGGTGAACAAGGGCGAGGCTCAGCGTCTTGTTGACAAATGGGTGACTGAGTTATCAAAAGAGTTTGCAAACGGAAAAGGGTACGCCGCAAAGACCATAGATGAAAATCTTGATAAAATAGCTTGTTCATTTACGGAGATAAAGGTCAACCGTATTCCAAAGGTAAAGGTAGGAGTAGTCGGAGAGATATACGTAAAATACGCTGCTTTGGGTAACAACGATCTTGAACGCTTTTTGGCAGAACAGGGCTGCGAGGTAAATTTACCCGGCATTATGGGTTTTATGCTGTTTAAGGTTGATAACCGTCTTGAAGATATTAAGCTTTACGGCGGCAGTAAGCTGAAATTCAAGATAGTAGAAGCTTTGATGAACTATCTTACCGGACTTGAAACAAGTCTTATTGCAGCTACGAAAAAATACGGCTTTTTGCCTCCGTCATCTTATCAGCATACAAAATCGCTTGTTAAAAACGTAATAGGCTACGGCAGCAAAATGGGCGAAGGCTGGCTTTTGACCGCAGAAATGCTCGAACTTACCGAAACAGGCTACGGCAATATTGTTTGTACTCAGCCGTTTGGCTGTCTGCCGAACCATATTAACGGTAAGGGTATGATACGCAGAATAAAAAGCGTTGACGACAGAGCAAATATTGTTGCGATCGACTATGACCCTGGTGCTCCGAGAGTAAATCAGGAAAACAGAATCAAGCTTATGCTTGCCGTTGCAAAAGAGAATCTTAATAAAGAGATAGAGGAGCAAAAGGCAAAGGAACAAGAAAAAGCAGATACAAAGCAGAAAAAACAAAAAACAGCGACAAAGAAATAAACGCTCGCTTTTGAAAACTGAAATGCTTCCCTTTTGATAGAAAATAAAGGGGAGCATTTCGCTTGTCCGCGGACTTTTATATTTTTTATGTATAACTGCGAATTGCCGTTTGCCCACTTGCCCACTTTTTTTCGCTATATTTATATATATTATTAATATTTTTTATCGCATTAATTAAAAATAAAAGCGGGAAAGTGGGCAGAAAGCCCTGAAACACGCATTATTCCTAAGTTTTTTCGTGCCCACTTTTGTTTTAAAAAGTGGGCAGAAAGTGGGCAAGTGGGCAAAGCGATTACAACAGAAACTGCATATAGACCATAAAATTTGGTAATTATAACGATTATCACTAAATACAGGCGTTCAATTTTTTAATTGCCCACTTTTAAGCCCACTTTTGCGAAATAAAAGTGGGCTTAAAAGTATTGCTTTTCTTAATCCAAAACTTTGACTGAGTGCTTTAAACTTTCGGTTTTATTATGTACTACCGCATTATTGTCTGCGGGCACTGCCCGCTGCTAATTGTTTTTGACAGCTTCCCAATAGGCTTTGAATGCCTGTTCGTTTTTGTTATCGCCCGCGTGGTAGTAAATTCTGTCCTTAATCGCGTCGGGCAAATACTGCTGTTGTATGTAGTGGTTTGGGTAGTCGTGCGGATAAAGGTAATGCTGACCTTTGATTTTCGCGT
>JAFPLH010000025.1 GCA_017402845.1 Clostridia bacterium | reverse complement strand
GTGTGCCTGCATGCGTGTTTTGCAACTTAGTGCCGCTTACTGTGCTCGACAATGAAACATCGTCTTTTCGCTATTTAATAATTAAGGTTTGTCATCTGCCGGCACACTTGTTACTGATAATTTCTTTTGTAGGTTCGTTTAATCCTTTTCTCATATTCTTTATGTGGGTTCCCGTAGTTGCCGGAATAGCATTGCTGATATTATCGGGGTGTAACGATATAGGCGCATGTATTTCACTATGGAGAAGGGACAAGTGCAGTATAAAAAAAGCAGCGTTTTTTTGTCTTTCGGGTTTTGTTATTATTCTAACATGTGGTTGGCGCATGTATGCAGCTTAATTTCATTACTAAAAAACAATAGTTCTAACCGTCTGTATTGGTTATACGGACGGTTTTGCATTTTTAATTAATAATTAAAAAATAATTCTTTTATTTTTGACAAGATTATAGTATAATATAATGAACGATATATTGTTGTGTGTTTTGTTGGGGTTATTATCCGATCGCCATGTGTTATGGCTGAAAAAATTTATTGTAAGGGTAGGTAATAAATATGAGTTTTTCTGTTTCGCTTGCTAAAATTATTGAAGAGTTCTCACTTGAAATAATATACACACCGAAAGATCCCAATAACCTTATGGTCAATGTTGCTGACTATAACCGTCCCGGTCTGGAGCTTACCGGTTATCTCGACTATTTCGATAAAGAAAGAATACTTATTATCGGCTTGAAGGAGTATTACTATCTCGAAATGAGAAGCCCCGAAGAAAGAGCAGAGTCGCTCGAAAGATTCTTGTCGCTTGCACCGCCTGCAATGATTTTCTGCCGTGGCTTGCAGCCGTTTGACGAGGTGAAAACCGTTGCTGCAAAATATGGTGTTGCAGTGCTTGTATCACAAGACGCTACAAGCGATTTGACAGCTTCGCTTGTAAGCTCGCTTAATGTTCATTTAGCGCCGAGAGTAACACGTCACGGCGTACTTGTTGAGGTATACGGCGAAGGTCTGCTTTTGATGGGCGACAGTGGTATTGGTAAAAGTGAGACCGCAATTGAGCTTATAAAGAGAGGTCACCGCCTTATTGCCGACGACGCTGTTGAAATAAGACGTGTTTCAAATAAAACTCTTGTAGGATCGTCACCTGAAAATATCAGGCATTTTATTGAGCTTCGCGGCATAGGTATTATAAATGCCCGCCGTATTTACGGTATGGGCGCTATTAAAACCACCGAAAAAATTGATATGGTAATAAAGCTTGAACTTTGGGATAATACGAAAATATACGACAGAATGGGTATGAATACAGAGTTTATGGAGATTTTAGGCAATAAAGTGCCTATGATAACTATACCTGTAAAGCCCGGAAGAAATCTTGCCGTTATCATTGAGGCTGCTGCCATGAATAACCGTCAGAAGAAGATGGGCTATAATGCCGCAAAGGAGCTTTTGACAAATCTTGGTATGTCTTACGAAAAGGACGAAACAACAGGTCAAACAACTGTTGCGTGGGAGTGATATAATGAAAATTGTTGCTGATATGCATACTCATTCGATAGCGTCTACTCACGCTTACGGAACTGTAAAGGAAATGGCAGCTCAGGCAGCAGAAATAGGTCTTTATGCTATTGGTATCACAGATCACGGACCGGCTATGCCCGGCTCACCGAGAACGTGGTATTTTGATAATTTTGCAGCTATACCTAAAACGTATATGGGCGTGCGTGTTCTTATGGGTGCAGAGGCGAATATTACTGATGATGAAGGTCATATTGATATAGAAGAAAGCGTGTGTAGGAAAATAGAATGGATAGTTGCTTCTGTGCATCATCTTACTATTGACGAAAACAAGCGTGAGTACATAACAAATAATTATGACGCCTGTACACAATTATACTTGAATATAGCCGATAATCCTTACGTAAATGTTATAGGACACTGCGGCTCGCCTGCATATAAATTCGATTACGAAAGAGTTATTCCTGTGCTTGCTCAAAAGGGTAAGCTTATTGAAATAAACAATTCTTCTTTTAAGCACAAAAAAGCGTCTGTTCCTAACTGCATTGAAATCGCAAAAATATGCAAAAAGACAGGAGCTCGTATTATCGTTAATACTGACGCTCATTTTATGACTGATGTAGGCCGTGTTGAGCCTGCATTTGAAATGCTTGAAGAAATAGGTTTTCCGCAGGAATTGATAGTTAATTCTTCGGTTGATAGGTTTGAACGCTATCTGATCGAACACGATCTTCCCTTGCGGGAATAACAGGGTGTTTGTACTCTTTTAATTATGTTATAGATTTGAGAGGAAAATATGGAGAAAAATATTAATATAGTTATTGACAAAGCCAAAGAATTAGGCTGTGAAGTTTTGATAAACGAACCTCTGAGCAGATATACTACATTCAGAGTAGGCGGAGCTGCTGCCGCTTTAATAAAAACAGAAACAACAGAAAGTCTGTCTATACTTTTTGCACTGTGCAATAAGCTTGATGTGCGCAATTTCGTTATTGGCAACGGCTCTAACCTGCTTGTGAACGATAACGGCTATGACGGAATTGTTTTCAAGCTTGAGGGCGAATTCACCAATATATACATAGATGACGAGAACATTATTCGCTGCGGTGCAGGCGCTACTCTTGCAAAGCTTTGTAAATTCGCAGCCGAACATAATTTAAGCGGTCTGGAGTTTGCTTGGGGTATTCCCGGCACAGTAGGCGGCGCTGCTTTTATGAACGCCGGAGCATACGGCGGTGAGATGAAGGACGTTGTTGCTTCATCTTCTTATATCGACAAAGACGGCAACCCCGGTACAATTGACGCAGGTGAACTTGATTTTTCATACAGACACAGCGTTTATTCTGATAACGGCTTTATTATTACCGGTGTTACGTTTAAGCTTACTCATGATAACGCTGTCGAGATAAACCACCGTATGGACGATTTTCTTTCACGCAGAAAAGAAAAGCAGCCGTTGAATTATCCGAGTGCGGGCAGCGTGTTTAAGCGTCCAGGAAAAGAAATATATGTAGGAAAGCTTGTTCAGGACTGCGGTCTGAAGGGTAAGCAGATAGGCGGCGCACAAGTAAGCGAAAAACACGCAGGCTTTATTATTAACAAAAGTAATGCGACCTGTGCCGATGTTTGCAGTCTGATCGAATATGTACAGAATGTTGTGCTGGAAGAAAAAGGTGTCAAGCTTGAATGTGAGATAAGAAGGATCTAAGGAACCACAGAACAAACGCTGTCCTTCTTAGAAAAAAGTTTGCTTAGGAAAGAAGATGAATGTTATGGAATTTATAATTGTCAGCGGAATATCGGGAGCAGGAAAAACCTCTGCTATTCATGCAATGGAGGATATTGGCTTTTATTGTGTAGATAATATTCCGCCGGCTTTGCTTTCTACTTTTTATGAGCTGTGCGATACATCTGCTGACGAGCGTATGAAAAGAGTTGCTGTTGTACTCGATATTCGTGTAAGCAATTTTTACGAGGAGTTTTCAAAGGCTGTTGATAAGCTGAAAAAGGATAATTACAGATATAAAACACTCTTTCTTGACGCTGCAACAGATGTTATTGTGAGAAGATATCGTGCAACACGAAGAAAACATCCTTTGTGTCCTGACGCAGCGATCTATACGGTCAATGACGCTGTGGAGCTTGAAAGAGGTCTGTTAAGCAAATTAAAGCAGTCTGCTGATTTTCTTATAGATACGTCTTACTTGTCGTCTGCACAGCTTAAAGAGAGAATTGGTACTCTTTTCCTTAAAGACGATACCTCTGCATTGGCTGTAACGTGTGTGTCGTTCGGCTTTAAATACGGTGTGCCGACTGAAGCCGATATTATGTTTGACGTAAGATGTCTGCCGAATCCTTTTTACATAGAAGAACTTAAATATAAAACAGGACTTGACGCACCTGTAAGTGAGTATGTTCTCAAATGGGAGCAAACTCAGGGACTTTTGAAAAGAATGCTTGATTTTATCGACTATTCTTTGCCGCTTTATTCAGACGAGGGCAAGTCGCAGCTTGTTATAGCTATCGGGTGTACAGGCGGAAAACACCGTTCTGTTGCTTTAACTCAGGTGGTATACGATCATCTTATCGAGAACAAGCATAAAGCAAGCGTTCATCATAGAGATTTAGGTAAGGTATAAGGAATAAGAAAGTGTCATTTTCATCTGAAACTAAAAAAGAGCTGTGCAAAAATACTCCAAAACTAAACGAGTTTATGAGAGCCGAAACATATGGTCTGCTTTTGTTTTGCAAGCATTTTAACGACAGCGAAATATCTTTTACCACTGAAAGCAGAGATACAGCTTCTCGTTTTGCGGATTTTATTACCGCACAAACAAGCTCGGTAGTGGAGATACAAAAACAGCTTGCTGTACGCAGTACGGCTAATACAAAATATAAGGTGTGCGTGCCAAACGCCGCAGAATGTAAAAATATCAGAGAGCTTTTCGGGCATGATGACTCTATTCCCACGCTTCGTATAAATCGTGCAAATCTGGGCTTTGAGGTGTGTATCCCCTCTTTTCTGCGTGGGGCATTTCTTACCTGCGGCAGTATTTCAGCACCCGAAACTGAATATCACCTTGAATTTAAAGTGCCTCATCAGACGCTTTCAAATGATCTGCAAAGACTTATTATTGAAGCCACTGAGTATACTGCCGGTAAAGCGATAGTGCCAAAAATTACAAACAGACGGGGCAGCTGCGTTGTTTACCTGAAGAATGGTGATGATATTTCAGATTTCTTGACTATGATAGGCGCACCTAACGCAAGTATGAATATTATGCAGGTCAAGATCTTAAAAAATGCAGAGAATCGAAAAAACAGAGAGATAAATTCTCGGCTGGCTAATACTGATAAAACCTTGTCTGCGGCTGCAAAACAGATCATGGCTATAAAAAAACTGAAAGAAGCCGGTCAGTTTGAAACACTGTCTGCCGAACTCAAACAAACTGCCGAAATTCGTGAGAAGTATCCGCTTGCTTCTTTAAAAGAGCTTTGTGAGTATTTTGATACGTCGGTAAGCAAATCAAGCCTTAGCCGGCGTTTATCGAAATTAACCGAAATGGCTGATACGTATAATGGGCACCTCTAAAAACCTCTTGCCGCTCATCTGCACCGTATCTTCAGCCGTCATCTTGCACAATAAATCCTTGAAATACGTCAGTATTCCTGCGGATTTATTGTACAATCTGCCGACTAAATCTACGGCACATCTGAACGACATTAGGTTT
>JAFPLH010000001.1 GCA_017402845.1 Clostridia bacterium | reverse complement strand
CTGCCGTCGTTCAGATGTGCCGTAGATTTAGTCGGCAGACGGCACTTTAAAATCGCCGGCATACTGACGTATGTCAAGATTTTTTGTGCAATATGACGGCTGAAGATACGGTGCAGATGGACGGCGTGAGGTTTTTAGAGGTGCCCATAATTATTATCGGCAATAAACCATAGGCAACACTACACAAAGCTTCCTTGCATTCTTCGTGCACTGCTGCCCTTAGTATAACAATATAGATATACAAATACAAAAGAACACTTTCCGCAGAGGAGAGTGTTCTTTTTTTGTTATAAGATCATTATTTTTTAACAAAGTAAACCGTGAATTTGTCACCAAAAAGAGATATAGGCATTTCAAAGGTGACAAGACCGTTCAACTCCTCAAAAGAGCAGTCTGTTCTTGTATCGTCGTATGAAAGCATAGTAAGACCTTCGCCGCCGTCATAAGTATAAGTACCCTCTGTGGACGCATCATCAAGACTCACACCCATTCTAAGACAAAAAGTACCGTCACCATTAAATTCTATACTGCCGCCGTATTGTCTATATGCAGTGCCGTATATCTGCTCACCGTCAATTCTGGAGCCGTATGAGTCGGTAATTTTTGTTGCTGTCCATTTGCCTGTTACTTCGATATCTTTAAGCGGTGCGCTGCTTTCGGTATTATCCTCGCTTACCGTTTCTTCAGAAGAAACCTCAGGCTCAGACGAAACAACGCTTGATACCTCCTCACGAGAAGAAACCTCGCTTGAAACTGTTTTTGAAGATGTTGTTTTAGATGCCGTTGTTTTTGAAGTTGTTTTTTTAGATGAAGTTGTCTTTGAAGAAGCTGCTTTCTTTGAGCTTTCTTTTGAATCTTCAGAAGCTTCGGATTTTGTTTTATCTGAATTTTCAGCAGAAGTATTATCTGCTTTGTCGGACTCCTCGCTTACGTCATCTTCAACACTAAAGGTTACAGAAGTTGTTTCTTCTGATGTTGAATCTATGGTTTTATTCACTTCACCGCAGGCAGACAATGCAAGCAAAGCCAATACACATGCGGTAAATACAATGTATTTTTTCATATATTACCCTCCGGAAATCAGATTTTCAATGTAAAAACATTATATATTACAGGTATGAATTAATTTATGCTTGTTTGTTACTTATTTGTAAATCTTAAAGGTAGGTTTTCAGAGGTGTCCTTAAAGCATATTAATAATTTCTCTTGCAATATCCTCAGAAACCGGAGTTGCATATACATTCTCACCAAATCTTACAACATCTCCGATACCATTCTGAAGTACAAAACGAAGCTTTCCGTTTCTGACCTTTTTATCTGTATAAAGCTTTTTGACAAGCTCGGCTTTGTCTATATATTCGGGTAAGGTCACGGGCAAACAAGCCTTTTTCAAAAGCTCCACGGTTTTTTCTACCTCTTGTGCCGTCATATAGCCCATTTTTTGTGAAAGCTTAGCCTGTGCGCACAAGCCTATTGAAACTGCCTCACCGTGCAAAAGCTTGTAGCCGCTGACAGTTTCGGCGGCACGACCTACGGTATGCCCAAGATTAAGTATCTCACGCAAGCCGCTTTCACGTTCGTCTTTCATTACAACACTGTACTTGATACGGCAGTTTTTTTCTGCAATATAATTGCAGGCTTCCTTATCGAAGGAATATATTTTATCTATATTTTCAGCTATATAATCAAACATTTCTCTGTCTGCAAGGCAGGCATGCTTTATTGTTTCAGCCATACCGCTGTAAAGCTGTCTTTGCTCCAGAGTAGCCCATGCGGCAATATCGATATACACCTTTTTTGGCTGATTAAATATACCTATCAGATTAGTTGCAAGCGGAGTATCTACCGCAGTTTTACCGCCGACAGAAGCGTCTGCCGCCGCTAAAAGAGTAGTTGCATAGTTGATAAAAGGCACTCCTCTGCCATAAGTACCTGCAATAAAGCCTGCAATATCCGTAACAACTCCGCCGCCGACAGCTATAATACAGCAGTCACGTCTGAGTCCGTCTGCAAGCATAGCGTCCTCAATATATTCTTTTGTAGCTCTCGTTTTGCTTTTCTCGCCGTTTTTAAAGCTGTATACTTTTACATTAAAGCCATTTTCAGAAAGCAAGTTCGCAATATTATCGGCATACAAATTTTTTACGATATCATCAGTAATTACGGCAAACTTAGAAATATTTCCTACAAGACCGTTTTTCAGATCCTCAACAAGCTTTTGTGCAAGATCATACCCGGTTTCAATTTGATAGCTGTCGTCAACTGTTTTTATAAGTTCAACATTAAATACGCTCATAGTCTTTCCCCTTTATTTAAAGATGATCTCTTTTTGAAGTTCTTTTGTTAATTTATCGTATTTCTTACGTTCAGGCATAAATTCATCAAGCTGTGCATAGAAAGCCTTTGAATGATCGGGGTGCAAAAAGTGTGTAAACTCATGACATATTACAAGCTCTATACATTTTTTTGGAAGCTGCATAAGATAAGTATTAAATGTCAGCACACCTAATTTATCTCTGCAAATTCCCCAGCAAGAAACCATTTTTCTATACTTGATCTCCTTAGGAAAAGCTATTCCCTTTTTCTGAAAGCGAGGGTATAACTCACGGCACAAACGTGTGATATATTCTTCTGCCTGTTTACGCAAAAAGCTTTCAAAAACAGCCTTTTTCAAGGGTTGATCGTCTGTATCTTCAACATACATCATTAATTTATTCTTATCTATTGCGCAGGTATTCTTACGGCTTTTTATAACAGACAGCGATTTTCTCTCGCCCAGATAAAGAATACTTTCACCCGAAACAAACTGCTTTGGTTTAGGCATTTCCGCCTTGATCTTCTCCTGCTTTTTAAGGGTATTAGTAATAAAATCGGCATTAGCTGTCAAAACATCTTTTATCTTTGAAACAGATGTCCCCTTAGGTGCAGAAACACGTACGCCCTTATCTATACTCACGGCTATATTGACGTTTTTAATATTCTTATAAGTCACCTTGCAGTTGATAGTCATACCGTTCAATGTTACGGTAATGCTGTCAGGCGCCTGCAAATTATTACCTTTTGTATTTTTCGCTGCTTCCTGTTTTTTATGATTCTCTATACGTGCCAATGCAGCAATGATCTTAAAGCTGTTCTCACGCAGAAGCGCTTCAACCTCTGCGCAGTCCGTGCCGAAGGGTGCTGAAACACAAAGACCTTTTTCGAGAGTTAATCGAACGTTTATGTTTTTTACGTTTTTTTCTTCGTATGTATACTCATACGTTTCACCGCAAAGCATTAATTGTTTTCTTACTTTCATACAATACTCCTCAAAGCCATAATACAAATAATGTCCTTTCCGCAAAAACAGAAAGGACAGATTTCTAAGGAAACACTGATTAAATCGAGTGCCCGTATCGCTTAGAATTATTTCAGGCAAATTGTGCGAAAATCATGCAGTAATACTGACGTATTTCAAGTGAGTTGAGTACAATTTGACTAAAAAAGGCAAGCGAGATGGGTGCTCAGTCCGTAGGACGTGATTTATTCAGTGGTTCCCTAAGCAATTCTAAAACCTTAAAAGCTCACAATGCAGCGCAATTGGGCAGCAAGACGTTTTAGAAGTGCCCTTTATTGATCGTTTGACTGTACACTATCTCTTACACGCACAGCGTTTTCGTCCTGATGACGAATCTGCGCACGTTTTATTTTACCGCTAAAGGTTTTAGGCAGTTCATCGACAAATTCTATAATTCGCGGATATTTATACGGAGCAGTAGTCTTTTTTACATGGTTCTGAAGCTCCTTGATAAGCTGTTGACTCGGAGAGTACTCCTTTTTGATAACAATAGTAGCCTTAACTATCTGACCTCTTACAGGATCAGGCGCACCTGTTACGGCACACTCAACAACGGCGTCATGCTCAAGCAAAGCGCTTTCAACTTCAAACGGACCAATTCTGTAACCGGAGCATTTAATAACATCGTCATTTCGCCCGATAAACCAGTAGTACCCTTCACTGTCGCACCAAGCCATATCGCACGTATCATAATACTTGCCATGCAGATACTTTTCGGTCATTTCAGGATTCATATAGTATCCTGTAAACAGTCCGACAGGGGGATTATTTTTTACGTCCATAATACAAATAGAGCCCTCTGCCCCTTGTTCCACTTCGTTACCCTCGCTGTCGAGAAGCTTTGTATCATACAGCGGAGTAATCTTACCCGTTGAGCCGACTTTGATATCGTCCCACTGAAAATCGGCAAATATGAGAGTGCCTTCAGACTGACCGAAACCCTGATATATGTTATGTCCGGTAAACCTGAACCACTTTGAATTGACCTCAGGATTCAAGGGTTCTCCGGCAGTTGTCCAATGATGAACAGACGAAAGATCAAAGGCTGCAACATCTTCAAGCAGCATAAAGCGATACATAGTAGGCGGAGCGCAGAAGGTAGCGATCTTATACTTCTCCATAACCGAAAGCAGATTTTTCGGTACAAATTTTTCCATATCATAACCGAGTATTACAGCGCCGCATATCCATTGACCGTATATTTTGCCCCAAGAAAATTTAGCCCAGCCCGAATCGGAAACACTCAGATGAAGCTTATTTTCCTGCACCTGGTGCCAGTATTTTGCCGTTACTATATGCGCCAGCGGATAAGCAAAATTATGCTGAACCATTTTTGCCATACCTGATGTACCGGATGTAAACAGCATTATCATAACATCGTTTACATCAGCAGCAAGCTCTCCTGTCGGACGTTCAAATTCATCTGAAAACTTTGCAATTTCATCTTCAAAAAAAGTCCAGCCGTCAGCCTTCTGACCTACAACGATCTTATGTACGATAGTAGGGATATCGGGTAATGCCGAATTGACCTGATCTAATACATACTGATCGTTTACGCAGATAACGGTATTTGCAAGTGAAGAATTTGCTCTGTAAACAATATCCTTTTTTGTAAGCTGCAAAGTATTAGGATTTATTATAGCACCTATTTTTGTAAGTGCAACAGCACATACCCAATATTCCCATCTGCGCCTTAAAATCAGCATAACCATATCGCCTTTTTTTATGCCGAGGCTCAAAAAGAAGTTAGCCGCTTGATTAGACAAACGAGAAATGTCAGTAAATGTAAAGGTTCTTTCATTTCCGTGATCGTCGCACCACACAAGAGCTTTTTTTGTGGGTTCAAGTTTAGCCCATTCATCAACAACATCAAAACCAAAGTTGAAATTATCGGGAACATTGATTTTAAAATTCTGCTTAAAATCCTCGTAAGATTCAAAATCTATACGCGGAAGAAATCTGTTCAGAAGCATAACGGCTCTCCTTTTTGACAAAAATTATATTCCATATCACAAAAGCAATTACGGTATATTACTATGGAAACACTGATTAAATCGAGTGCCCATATCGCTTAGTCAGATTTTCAGGCAAATTACACGAAACGACCGCAGGAATACTGACGTATTTCAAGGGAGATGAGTGCAATTTGACAAAAATATGCAAGCGAGATGGGTACTCAGTCCGCAGGACGTGATTCATTCAGTGGTTCCCTATATTGACTGTAAAAAAACAACCCTATTTGTTATAATAACACACTAAAACGGGAGTGTCAAGAAAATCCGAAAATGATAACAAAATTTTAAAACACCATTAATAAAGAGCAGAAGCGCCTGCAGCTGCGATCAGATTTTCCACATCAAAAGCAAAAGATGTTGAAAACTGCTGCGAAAGCATTTCCATATTCTCATACGAATGATCTGTTTCTTTTGAAAATGTTGAGATAATACGCAATATTTCCTTATCGTCATTTTCGATATGCAGATAAGTTATTATTCTTGAAATAATCGTATAAGCGCCGAATACAGTACATACAGTGTTCAACACGTCATCATCAGAGATCGCACAAAGATAACTTCGGTATATATAATAAAGTGCAAGTTTACGAAAATAGGCGTCGGTTTTCGCTGTATCGGCAGGCAGGCTTTGTCTTGAATTCTCAACAAGAAGTCTGAAATCCTCGTTGAGATAATCAAGCTTTGAATATATATCGAATACATCTTCAAAGAGATACTCTCCGTTAATACTATCGTATGGTTTGTACTCGTCAAGTATACCAATATCATAACATTCGTCAAACAGCAGATCGCCTGCATAAGCGTTAAAATCGGCAAACAGAGCGAGCTGTTCAGAAAACGGACGATCAGTTCTGAAAAATCCGGCAGATATATTTCGAGCCTTTATCAGAAAATTCATTATTTCGTCAGGATAACCGTTGTCCCCGCCCTGCACATCTTTGTTATAATACTCGCTGAATGTATTATTATCGTCAAAAATCAGCCTGCACGCTTCGGGGCAGGCAAGAGAAAGCATATATTCTTCAAAAGCTGTAAAATCCTGCGATATCCGAGGAAATCTCCTGCACTCACCGCACAGCTTTTCTTCGCCGTATTTGCTTTGTATTTTGCACAACATATCGTTATCAAGAAACGGGCAGCCTTTTTCAGTCATAGCTATAATATTATCGTTATCGCTGTCGGTAATGATATGCCTGTTTATTTCGGGAATACTGCGGTAAAAGCCTAATGCTTTTTCGTCAATTACAATATCCCAAGCTTTACAGCAAGTGTCTGTACAATTCGTTGATATACACTTGAACCTTTTATAATATTCAGGGTAAATGATTTCTTTTTTATTCATATATTGATCTCCATAAATAAAGCCGCCGTTTACTCTCACGCACGAGATAAACGGCGGTACGCCGAGCAATTTTATATTATTTGCCGCTTTTCAGCGACAGACAAAATTCTATTTTACATTAGGGCAGTTCTAAAAAACCTAATGTCGTTCAGATGTGCCGTAGATTTAGTCGGCAGATTGTACAATAAATCCGCAGGAATACTGACGTATTTCAAGGATTTATTGTGCAAGATGACGGCTGAAGATACGGTGCAGATGAGCGGCAAGAGGTTT
>JAFPLH010000024.1 GCA_017402845.1 Clostridia bacterium | reverse complement strand
GTTTGCGTATCGCTTTCGGCTGTTTCGCTGTCTGTTTGCGTATTGCTTCCGGCTGTTTCGCTGTCTGTTTGCGTATCGCTTTCGGCTGTTTCGCTGTCTGTTTGCGTATCGCTTTCGGCTGTTTCGCTGTCTGTTTGCGTATCGCTTCCGGCTGTATCGCTGTCTGTTTGAGTATCGCTTCCGGCTGTATCGCTGTCTGTTTGAGTATCGCTTCCGGCTGTTTCGCTGTCTGTTTGCGTATCGCTTCCGGCTGTATCGCTGTCTGTTTGCGTATCGCTTCCGGCTGTTTCGCTGTCTGTTTGCGTATCGCTTTCAGCCGCTTTACTTTCGGCTCTGCCACTCTCCGCCGCTTTGCTTGCGGTTGTACTGCTTTCTGTGGTTTTGCTTGTGGTTGTACTGCTTTCTGTGGCTTTGCTTGTGGTTGTACCGCTTTCCGTTTTTTTGCTTTCGGTTTTACTGCTTTCTGCCGTCTTGCTTTCAGCTTTACTGCTCTCCGCTTTACTTTCGGGTTTACTGCTGCTCGTTACTTTACCTTCCGATCTGTCATTATCGGCTGTATCACTTTCCGCTTCTGTAATGCTGCTTACAGCGCTGTCTGTTCCGAAAATATATTCGCTGTCGGAATTATCATTGTTCACTGAACTAACGGGAATATCCCTCGTAAACAGTACACCGGATAATACGGTCACGCCCGTAAGGAACATTACAGCGCACACCATACTTAAAAAAGAATAGAGCCTGCCTTTTCTTCTCGGACGGGGAGCTTCTTTATTTGTGACGGAAACCTTTGACACAGCGTCTGCACCATAGTGTTTGACAACTTCACGGGCAACATACTCATCGAGGGTACGATCTATTTCGCTTTTATCGTAATCGTTTCCTGCCACAATAGACCGCCTCCTCACGGTATTTCTAAAAAGAGTTTGTATACCATTCCTTATACATTATACCTATTATTTCATAAAATATCAAGTCTATTTTATGAATTATCAAGATTTTCTAAAAACCGTCACATATCAGCACACATTTTTCCGATTGCATATTTTTATGTCTTATCTAAGGAAACACAGATTAAATCGAGAGCCCGTATCGCTTAGAATTTTTTCAGGCAAATTGTGCGAAAATCACGCAGGGTGCGGTCTGCCGGTGGCAGACGTTGCCGTAGGCAACAGCACCGACCGAGCCGGCAGGAAAGACTCGCTGCCCCTTAGAACCCCGCAAACTTTTTTGAAAAAAAGTTTGACAAAAAACTTTAGAGGTGCCCTTTAATTATTCACAATTTCTTTACTCGTTCAACAACCGCGGAATCTGTGCGGTATCGACTTGAAAATGAACATCATTTGTGTTATGATTATTACCGGATCATACAACGGAGATATAGAGAAATGAAAAACAAAAGTAAATTTATAAAAGGTGCGGCAGACGGTATACCGATAGGACTCGGATATCTCTCTGTATCCTTTGGTTTTGGGATAATGGCAGTAGGCGCCGGCTTATCACCGTATGAAGCGTTTGTAATTTCGCTTACAAACCTCACCTCGGCGGGGCAGGCGCAGGGGGTAAGCGTAATAGCCGCAGGCGGTACACTTGCCGAAATGGCGCTCGTACAGCTTGTAATAAACATACGATACGCACTTATGGCATTATCTCTTTCACAAAAGCTTGACAAGCGTTTTACCCCTATACACAGATTTTTCGCCGCATACGGAATAACAGACGAAATATTCGCAGTATGCTCGTCAAAAAAAGAACCGATAACGCCAAGCTATATGTACGGAGTAATAGCTGTTTCGGCTTTCGGCTGGACTTTGGGTACATTTTTAGGAGCAATAGCAGGCGAGCTTTTGCCGCCCTCTGTTTCTTCGGCATTGGGCATTGTACTCTACGGAATGTTCATAGCAATAGTAGTACCCGCCGCCAAAAAGCAGAAAAGCATACTTACAGTATCAGTAATTGCGGCACTTCTTGGAATTATGTGTAAATATCTGCTGCCGTTTATATCGGGCGGCTTTGCCGTGATAATATGCGCTGTTGCGGCGTCGGTGATAGGTGCAGTTCTTTTTCCGAGAAAGGAGGAAAAGCCATGAGTATGGTATTATATATAGCTGTAATGGCAGGTGTTACTTATCTGATAAGAGTTATTCCATTTGCATTTTTCCGAAAAGAGATAAAGTCGGTGTACATAAAGAGCTTTTTGTATTATGTACCGTATGCGGTACTAAGTGCGATGACCATTCCGGCTATTTTTTACAGCACAGGGAGTTATCCCACGGCGATAGCAGGCACAATAACGGCGCTTATAATGGCTTACTTTGATCTGCCGCTTATAGCCGTTGCGTTGGGGGCATGCGCCGCAGCGTTTTTGACAGGTATATTTATATAGGGCACATCTTAAACCCGCACAAAGCAAAGGTCTTTGTGCGGGTTTTGTTTACATTTGATTACGGCTCAAAAGATAACCGGGTATTACCACAAACGCAAAAAATGCAAGGCTTATAAGAGTAAATACCTTTATGAATTTTTTGCCGTTTTCGGGATATTCTCTAACATAGATCCTATAATTGATTACAGAGGCAAGCGAACCTATAAGGGAGCATAAACCTGCTGTATCGAGTCCGTATATAAGCGCACCTCTGTTTTCTGCAAATCCGTACAGCACAATAGACGCAGGCACATTAGATATAGCCTGACTTAACAGTATTCCCCATATGTACTCTCCGCCTGCAACTGCATCTGAAAGTGCGTTTGATATACTCTCGTTTGAAGCTATCGATGACGAAAATACAAAAAAGCACAAAAACGTAAACAACAAAACATAATCGGTTTTTGCAAGAGTTTTTCTGTCAGCGATCAGCACAGTAACAGCTATTACCGCAGCAGATACCCACCAGAAGCCCGTTCGGCTCACTATGGTTATAATTACAATCAAAAATAATACTATGTAAATAATACGCAGCAGCTTGTTATGTGTTTTTCCGTCATCAAAAGCGTCAGGCGATATTACCGCTTTCTCACGCAGGTCTTTGCGGTATAAGAAAAGCACGAATACAACCAGAAGTACGCCCGATATTATCCATATCGGGAACATATACCGTATAAACCTGAGCGCAGATACTCCCGACTGACTGAAAATAAATAGATTTTGCGGACTTCCGAACGGAGTGAGCAGCGAACCCCTTACAGCCGCTATATTCTCCATTGTTATTACGGGCAATATATATTTTTCTTTATCCGCTGTTTTGAACAATATGATAGTAAGAGGTACAAATATTATCAGCGACACATCATTCGTTACAAACATTGAAGTAAAGAATACAGAAAAAACAAGAAAACACGAAAGCCCCGCCATTGTAGTTATTTTTCCTGCCGCTTTCAGCAACGGCTGAAAGATATTCTCTTTTTTAAAGCCCTCAAGCACTGTCAGCATCATAAACAATGCTGCAAGCGTATGCCAGTCTATATCCGAAACAAGCTTTACAGAAGGCGGCGTTATTATCAATGCTGCAATAGCCGCCAACACAGACGCCGTAAGCATAGGTTCTTTTTTTAAAGTTACTAAAATTTTGTTCATATCTTTTTTCTCCGCAGTAATTTTTTTACCGCTTTTATTCTACCATATTAACGCTTGTTTTACAAACAAAATTTGCAGTTATACATTCGAGTATAAGTCAAGAATGTGCCGCTCATCAAATAGTTACAACGTCAACGATAAATTTTAAAACTTGGTTCCAATTATTAAACTTTTGTAATTTTATCTTCGTATAACGGAAAAGGGTTAAGATTTTAGCACAAAATAACCAATTTTATTAATTTTTGAAATTCCCTTGACAAGACTGTTATTACAATCTGTTATAATCTTTTCCTAACATTCAACAGAGTTTTCCACAAGTTGAATGTTGTCGAACATTATCAACAGTTACAAATTTGTAAACATTCAAGTCGAATCAGAATCTTTTGAATAGTTATCAACTATTTCAACATAGTTTTCCACATTATCAACGTACTTTTCCACTTTACAAATCGTAATATTGTTGATAAAACTAAGAGTTTTCCACATACCTTTAACATGCACCTCAAAAAGGTATTTTTTTATAAAAACAACAACATTTTGTTATTCCCGAATGTATAACCACAATCTGTTCCGTCGAAAATAAAAATACAAAAGAAACAAAAAAGTTACAAAGGAGATACATTATGATCAAAGGAATCAGCCGACAAATCATTGAAGTAGCAGACGTACAAAACAGATATTTTGAAAAAGCGTGGCTTGTAATTAAGCCCGAATACGCTTATGTGGGCGCTGTCACCATAGACAAACAAGCCGACACATATCTTTCGGGATTAACTCCGCCGCTTAGTCTGCAAAAAAACCGTATGCGCATAAAATACTTTACGCTTTGCGCAGTATCTGCTCTTTTATCC
This sequence comes from Clostridia bacterium, assembly GCA_017402845.1. Classification (GTDB taxonomy): domain Bacteria; phylum Bacillota; class Clostridia; order Oscillospirales; family Acutalibacteraceae; genus RUG592. The sequence goes on along the minus strand of JAFPLH010000024.1, from coordinate 14,415 downwards.
TCGGTAATAACCGCTGCTATTGTGTACTGTTCAATACCGTAACTATTTTATTCATACAGTCTTTGCTTTATTCATGCATACTTGATGATATTCTCGTAAAAAAAAGTTCCCCGATGATCGGGGAACGAATTTTTATTTTCATTATAATACCGTAAGCAGAGGATTTATCGCATTCATAATACGATAGTTCACAACAACAGCTATACCTGCAATTAGTATACCTAAAATAATACCGCAAATAACATCAGTAAGGTAATGCGCCTGCAAATAAAAGCGTGAGAAAGAAATACCCAAAGCAATAACGAGCATTACCAAAGTTACCCACGGAGCGCAAAAGAAGAATGATACTGTACACATTGCAAAAGATGTTGCACTATGACTTGACGGGAAAGAATAAAACTTCGGTATCTTTTTGAGAATGAGCAGTTCTTCTTCTATTTTATGACACGGACGCACCCTGCAAACTATTCTTTTTATGATTATTTCTGCAAACAACCAGCTCACAAACAGCGCAGAGAAAAAGGTTACTCCGATATACAGAGAACGTCTGAAAAATACAACGATCGCCAGAATCAAAAACCAGACCTTTCCCTGATCGCCCAGAAAAGTCATAAACAGCATTAACTTATTAAGCAGCGGGTTGTGTATCTTTGCAATGTCACTAATAAGCTTATCGTCAATATCTTTAATTTTTTTAAGCATATTTATCCCCCGTCAACTCCGATTTAAAGCGGCAGCAATCCACATTAACCGCCGTTACTACTGAAAAAACTATAAGATAGCAATTTTAATGTTACTATATTATATCACATCAGCTCGAATAAAACAAGAAGCGGATAAATATTATTATAATTACGATAATTATTATTTATTCTCACGGCTATTTTTAGGCAACACCTCAAAATACCGACTTTTACATATTAACAAAATGAACAAGATGAGCTATTCCGGGTATACTTTCCCCCTGCTGTACAATAGTAGGCGACATAAGAGCGCCCGTTGCGGCAAAGAGGATATTGTTATACTTTCTTTTCAGCATATTTTTCAACAGGTACGAACACAATACGCTTGCGCTGCACCCGCAGCCCGAACCGCCGGAGTGTACGTCTTGCCCGTCAAGATCAAATATCATCAAACCGCAGTCACGGTGATTTTTTCTGATATCAATAGTTTCTTTGTCGAGCAGCTCATACAAAAGCTCTGTTCCAACTCGTCCGAGATCGCCGGTAACAATAAGATCGTAGTCACTCGGAGAAGTATTTGTATCTCTGAGAAATCTATATATAGTATCAGCCGCCGCACCTGCCATAGCAGCGCCCATATTGTTAGCGTCGGTAATACCCATATCGACAATTTTTCCCGTACAGATATGCTGTACTCCTATCTGACGCTTTAACATATCATCGCTGACATTTTCGAGAGGAGATGTAAACTCACCGTTTTCAAAAGCGCCCAGAACCACGCTGCCCGAACCTGTAACAGTCCATTGAGCCGTTGGTGTACGCTGTCCGCCATACTGCAAAGGAAGCCGGAACTGTCTTTCTGCCGAACAAAAATGAGATGATGTTACGGCGGTACAATAGTCAGCCGCACCGCCGGACAAAAATACAGCGGCGGCGCAGATAGTCTGAGCCATAGTAGAGCATGCTCCGTACTGCCCTAAAAAAGGTATTCCGAAATCACGCAGACCATAGCTTGAAGAAATGCACTGATTCAGAAGATCGCCTGCAAAGATATAGTCGATATTCTCAGCACTGACATTTGCTTTCTTTAAAGCTATGTCAACAGCCTCTTTTTGAAACAAAGACTCTGCTTTTTCCCACGTTTCGCCGCCCATAGTAGTATCTTCGACAGTTTTGTCGAACCAATTTGACAAGGGACCTTCGCCCTCTTTTTTTCCGACAACCGAGCCAAAGCCTGCCACTCTCGGCGGAGAAGTAAATTCAAGTGTATGCTTACCAATACGCTTTATCATAAAATCACCTTTTCATAATTAATATAGGTATTATTTTCGGGGATCAAAAAATAATACCATACAAAATTTTACTGTATTTTTTGTCTGAAACAACAAACACTATAAATGCCCCACAGAGCTAAAATATTGAAAGGAAGATGAAAATGTCCGTACAGATAATAAACGGTGACACCATTAAGCTTTTGCGCGAATGCAGCGCAGGAATAAAAATGGGTATAACGTCAATTAACGATGTTATCGACGATATAAAGAATAACGACTTCAAAAACACTCTTATCCGTTGTCTTAACAAGCATGAAGAGCTTGAACGAGAAACAGAAGAAATTCTGAACGAATACCACGACGAGGGTAAAGAACCCGATCCAATCGCAAAGGGTATGTCGTGGATAAAAACAAACTTCAAGCTTGCTTTGGATAACTCCGACTCTGTCGCTGCCGATCTTATTACAGACGGCTGCAACATGGGCGTAAAGTCGCTTAGAAAATATCTGAACCAGTATGAAGCCGCCGAGGAAAAGGTCAAAGATATAGCCAAAAGACTTATCACTATCGAAGAAGACGCTGCAAACGATATAAGAGCATACCTCTAATTTTCCACAAAGAGTAATAATATATATTCCACATCTGCCTTTCCACATATTAACCGTTTTATGTGGAAAAGCAAGTGGAATATGTTAATAAGTTGTTATTTTACGTAAACAACTTACAAAAATATAACAGTAATTTTTTGTTTTATTACAATTTATTACAAAATAAAACCGATAATTACAGAGTTGTTTTTGCTTTTTTATGTGGAAAAGTGCTTTCTGTAATTCTTATTTAATAGGTATTATCCACATGTTTAAGATATTATAATGAAAACTTTCCCACTTTGCCGGAAAAAATACAGCATCAACTGCTTTAGCAAAAACTTTAAGTTATTTTTAAGTATAACTTAAAGTTACTTTTAAGTTCGGGGTTTACAATAAAAGCATAACAAAAAACAAACCAACTTACGGAGGTAATGAAAAATGGATGAAAAATACATAAACCAAAACGCAGGCTTTGCTCAAAGCGAGCAGCCGAACACAAGCTTTACAGCACAAGCTTCTTATCAGCCGCAGGTAAGCAGTCCTTACTATCGCGAACAGGAGTACACACCGCAGCCTATACATCAGCCTGTTCAGATAAACAAAGCTCAGCCGCAGCAGGAGAACGCCTTCAACCCATATTCGGCAACAACTCAGTATTCGCCCACAGATTTTCAGCCGAAGAAGCCGAAAAGCGGCAAAAGCAAAAATGCATTTCTTGCAGTAGTCGCAGTATGTCTTTCTCTGATAATCTCAGGCGGATCGTTCTACGCAGGTGTTAATTACTTTGCGCACAACAACACCGCAGCAACCACGACAGCAGTTTCAAACAATGCTGTACCGAGCGCAAGCACAATAACTTATTCAGGAAACAACGTTGAAGTTTCTAACACTGTTACAGAAGTAGTAGAACAGGCAATGCCGTCAATGGTATCTATCAGTACAATAGTAGAAACACAGATGAACAGTTCATACGGATATTTCTACAATTTCATTTTCGGTGACGATTATAACCAGACATACGAAACAAGCGCAAGCGGCTCAGGTATCATAATAGGTCAGAATGAAGAAGAACTGCTTATTGTAACGAATAATCACGTAATCAAGGATTCAAAAGAAATAGCCGCACAGTTTATTGACGGTGAATCATACTCCGCAACGATCAAGGGCACAGCAGCCGACAGCGACCTTGCTGTTATTTCGGTAAAGATATCTGATATCAGCGCAGACACTCTGAGCAAGATCAAAGTTGCCGTACTTGGAGATTCATCATCGCTCAAGCTTGGCGAGCCTGCAATAGCTATCGGCAACGCACTGGGCTACGGTCAGTCTGTAACTGTCGGATACATCAGCGCAACAGAAAGAACAGTACAGCTCTCAGACAAAACAATGACGCTTCTCCAGACAGACGCAGCTATAAACCCCGGCAACAGCGGCGGCGCACTTCTCAACATTAAAGGCGAGGTTATCGGCATAAACTCCGCAAAGTATTCCGATACAAGCGTTGAGGGCACAGGTTATGCAATTCCTATTTCAACTGCCGCCCCGATAATAAACGATCTTATGAATTCAACATACGTTTCAGAAGATGAAAAACCATATCTCGGAATTTACGGTTCAACAGTACCGTCAACATATCAAGAAAGATTCGGCTGGCCTGCCGGTGTATATGTTTCAAGAGTAGTATCAAACTCTCCGGCACAGCTTGCAGGGCTTCAGTCGGGTGACATTATAACAGCTATCAACGATAAAAGCATTACCTCAATGGAAGATCTTGAAAGCGTTCTTTCAGGCTGCAAAGCAGGCGACAAGGTAACAATAACCATAACCCGAAACGATGACAGAGGAAACTCAAAATCCGGCACACTTTCTGCCGTACTCATTGCTAAGGGTGATGTTGAAGAAAATTCCAACAACACATTTGAGTAATACTAATCCCCCTTCTTTCCATAATAATATAAAAAATAATACCTGTCATCAATCGGTGACAGGCATTATTTTTTTGCGGTATATTTGTTATAATTTGTTATATATGATAACAAAAAAGGCTCTCCGCAATACGAAGAGCCTACTGGCTGGGGAATAGGGATTCGAACCCCAACAAACAGAGTCAGAGTCTGTCGTGCTACCGTTACACAATTCCCCACCAACGCTATTTATTATACCACATATTTTTAATATGTCAAGCGTTTTTCGATTTATTTTTGCAAAAATTCTATTTGTGCGGTGTTGCCTTATGATTTATCAGACGATTTTGTAAACAGTGCCGCTATAAATGAGAATACCAATGCCGCAGTAATTCCGACAGCCGCCGCTGTGACCGCACCTGAAAATACACCTAAAAAGCCGTTTAAATGTACGGCTTTTTTTACGCCCTGTGAAATAGCATATCCAAACCCCGAAAGCGGAACAGTAGCTCCGGCACCTGCAAACTTAACAATAGGCTCATAAAGTCCTGCTGCACCGAGCACAACGCCTGCAACAACGTAAGACGTTAATATTCTTGCTGGTGTGAGCTTTGTTTTGTCAATAAGTATCTGACCTATTACGCATATCAGACCGCCCACCCAGAACGCATTAATATAGTTTATTATCATCAAATCACTTCCTGATTTGTATTATGGGCATTTTCAACCAAATTATACTCGTCAAAATACTAAAAAAATGATGTCAATGTTATATTTTCTGACAATCAAACATATATTATTGAAAAAAATTTTGAAACATGATAAAATAGATAGGTGCATACTTTAATAAGAAGCTATATATACGTATAATTCAGTATAAGTAAAAATTCAGTCATTGATTTATTCAAACATAAAAACATTTTATTTTTTCATCTATGAACAAGTAAATTCTGATATCGGGTATATTATGTTTTATTATCAAGCTTTATTGTGCCGCCTTGGAGCGGCGGGAAAACTTTGGTGTGAATTTGTACTAAGTGGCATTTTCTGCTAAAAGGGCTTTCTCCTGCCTCCGGCGGCTAAGGGGTGCGGTTCTCCGGTGGAGAACTCTGCGAAGCAGAAGCACCGACCGAGCCGGCAGGCGAGACTCGCTGCCCCTTAGAACCCTGCAAGCCTTTTGAAAAAGGCTTGACCGAAAACTTATTTTTTGAGCGTAAACTTGATTTTTTGCTTTGATTATTTTATTTAAGAAAAGAGAATTACTAAATGGAAAAGTCCCGTTTGGCTTTGCCTGAAAAACCGTTTCGTATTCACGGCGGAGCGAATACTCCTCACAGAAAAAATACTCGTCACTCACAGTCTGTCGTTATGCCCTGCCCCGAACAGGTCGTTCTGCCTATGTCACAGCATATAGGCGCACCATGCAAGCCTTGTGTAAAAAAAGGCTTCACCGTTGCCGTTGGTGATGTTATCGGTGAAAGCACAGGTCATATCTGCGCACCGATTCATGCTTCTATATCGGGCAAGGTTTCAAAGATCACACAGGTAAGACTGCCCAACGGTCATTTATACGACGCCGTTGTAATAGAATCTGACGGCGAAATGCGTATGAGCAAAAGCATAAAGCCGCCTGTTATCAACTCCGACACAGACCTTATAAAAGCTGTTCATGACAGCGGTCTTGTAGGCTTGGGGGGAGCCGGTTTTCCCTCTCACGTAAAAATTGACATTCATCAGGAAAATCACTGCGATACACTTATAGTAAACTGTTCTGAATGCGAGCCTTATATCACAGCCGACAACAGAGAAGCAGTAGAAAATACCGAAGATGTATTATACGGTATTATCACACTCTTGCGTTATCTTCATGTTGAACGTGCGATTATCGGTGTCGAGGATAACAAGCCCGACGCTATAAGATCGCTGAAAGCAGCTATCAATAACTGCAAAGAAAAAGAAGCCAAAAATATCTGCGTACTTAAACTCAGATCACGTTATCCGCAGGGCGCCGAAAAGGTTTTGATAAAAGCCTGCACAGGCAGAACAGTTCCGCCGCATAAGCTGCCGGTAGATGTTGGGTGTATCGTTATGAATATAACGTCTGTCGGATTCCTCGGTTCATACATAAAAACAGGAGTACCGCTTATAAGCAAGCGTGTCACGGTTGACGGCTCGGCTGTAAACGAGGCGAAAAACGTTATAGTACCTATCGGAACATCTGTAAGAGATATAATAGATTTCTGCGGCGGCTATAAAGAAACCTGCGGAAAGCTTATTATAGGCGGTCCTATGACGGGAGTTTCTGTTCCGGACGATAGCTGCCCCATACTAAAGCAAAACAACGCCGTACTTGCGCTGAACAAAAAAGACTCTCTGCTGCCGCCTGCCACGGATTGTATCCGCTGCGGCAGATGTATAAAAAGCTGTCCTATGAAGCTTGCGCCCGTAAACATTGAAACAGCCGTCAAAATGAAAGACATAGACGCGCTTAACAAAAACGGCGTTACACTATGTATGGAATGCGGCTCATGCGCTTATAATTGTCCTGCGCACCGCGGACTTGTACAGATAATACGCATGGGCAAAGCTATGGTACACAATGCTGCTAAGGAGTGAGATCAATGGAAGAAATACTGAATATTTCGGTATCTCCGCATATAAAGACAAAAACCTCAACAACAAGAATAATGCTTGACGTTATAGTCGCTCTTGTGCCTGCTATGACAGCAGCAATAATACTTTTCGGTATAAGGGCATTTATCATAATAGCAGATACAGTTTTCGCCGCCGTATTATCGGAGTACTTATGCCGCAGGGTAATGAAAAGAGATAACACTATACACGATCTGTCAGCCGTGGTTACGGGAATACTTCTTGCTCTTAATCTGCCCGTGGGAATAAGTCCGGCAATAGCGGCTTTCGGCGCGGTTATTGCAATAGCAGTTGTAAAACAGATGTTCGGCGGCATAGGCAATAATTTTGTAAACCCTGCATTAGCGGCAAGAATAATTCTTATGTCAAGCTTTCCCAAACCAATGACAACATGGGCAGTACCTTTCTATTATAAAAGAGGAGAGGTTGACGCCGTTACCGCTGCAACGCCTTTTGTCATACATAACAGCGGCGGTGATGTGCCGCTTAAAGACCTGTTTTTAGGTACTACCGGCGGCTGTATGGGCGAAACATGCGCACTTGCGCTTATCATAGGCTTTATTTATCTGCTTATAAGACGTATAATTTCGCCCGTAATACCGCTTACATATATAGGCACTGCTGCGCTTATGGCTTTTTTCTGGCATGAAAACATTCTTTTTCATATACTAAGCGGCGGTTTGCTGATAAGCGCAATTTTTATGGCGTCTGATTATACTACAACGCCTATAAATACAAAAGGAAAATTCATTTTCGGTATCGGCTGCGGTATACTAACATTTCTGATTCGTTACTACGGCAATCTGCCTGAGGGAGTATCTTTTTCAGTATTGATCATGAATATACTCGTACCCCTGATAGAGAGGGCAACAGCACCACGTTTTGATAAAAAGGAGAATAGTAATGCCTAAACTCTCTTTTAAAGAAATAGCAATACCAACAATTGCACTCACTCTTATCTGCGGTATATCGTCTGCACTTCTGGCATGCACAAACGAAATAACACACCTGCGCATTGCCGCCGCAGAAGAAGAAACAAAACAAAATTCAATGCGCTGCGTTACTCCTGAAAATACAGTTACGTTTGAAAAAGCCGAAATCACAGATAATACAGCCGAATGTTATAAAGCCCTCGACAAAGACGGAAATATTATCGCCTACGCAATATCAGCAAGCGTTAAGGGCTACGGCGGTACTATCAAGGTTATGACGGGCATTGACAATGACGGAAATCTGATAGCAGTAAACGTATACGACAATTCAAGCGAAACTCCGGGTTTGGGTGCAAAAACCTCTGAGAGTGAGTTTACAGACGGCTTTAAGACGCAATACCCCAAAAACGGCTTTGCCGTATCAAAGGACGCAGAAAAATATCCCTCTGCCGTAACGGTAGACGCTGTTACGGGAGCTACGATTTCATCAAGGGCGGCAGTATCGGCTGTAAATATTGCTCTTGATATTTTTGACGAGGTTAGCGGAGGTATCAAAAAATGACTGAGCAAAAACCGCTGATAAAAGAATTTACAAAGGGTATCATAAAAGAAAATCCCGTATTATGTCTTGTTTTGGGAACTTGCCCTACGCTTGCGGTAACAACGGGCGTTTCGAGCGCATTGGGAATGGGAATTGCAGCCACAGCAGTGCTTGTATGTTCAAATTCCGTAATATCGCTTTTACGAAAGCTCATACCGCAAAAGGTGCGCATACCTGCATATATAACCGTAATAGCGTCGTTTGTTACGATAGTACAAATGATAATCAAAGCGTATGCGCCTGCATTAAACGACGCTTTAGGCGTATATTTGCCGCTTATCGTTGTAAACTGCATAATTCTCGGCAGAGCAGAAATGTTTGCAAGCAAGCACGGTGCTGCAGCCTCTGCCCTCGACGGTCTGGGCATGGGAATAGGCTTTACTGCCGCACTTTTCATAATGGGCAGTATAAGAGAAATACTCGGCGCCGGCTCGTGGCTTGGGCTTAAAATACCGTTTCTATGTGAGAATCCCATATTGATATTCATACTTCCGCCGGGCGGCTTTTTCGTTTTCGGAATGTTAATGGCTCTTGCAAACAAACTGAATTCAAAAAACACGGCGGCTAAAACAAATACAGCCTGCTCGGCTTGCCCTATGAACGATAAATGCAGCCGCCAGACCGGAAAGGAGTGCCGGAATTGAGTATTACACAGCTTGTAGGTATTTTTCTTGCCGCTATTTTGACGGAGAATTATGTTTTGTGTAAGTTCTTCGGGATATGTCCGTTTCTCGGAGTATCAAAAAAGCTTGATACAGCTTTGGGAATGAGTGGTGCAGTTACCTTCGTTATGGTGCTTTCAACTGCGGCAACATGGCCTGTTTATACATATATACTCGTACCGAATCAATTAGAGTATTTGCAGACGCTTGTATTCATACTTATAATTGCAGGTCTTGTGCAGCTTGTAGAAATAATACTAAAGAAATATATGCCCTCACTTTACAATGCGCTGGGAATATATCTTCCCTTGATAACCACAAATTGCGCTGTATTGGGTGTTACTATGCTTGTATTGGATAAAGGTGCAGAAAATCCGGAGTTCGGCTATATAGCGTCTTTGGTAAACGCTTTCGGTGCGGGAATAGGCTTTCTTGTGGCTATGGTGATGTTCGCCGGAGTAAGAGAAAGACTTGAAGCTGCCGATATACCCGAAAGCTTAAAGGGACTTCCGATAACGCTTGTATCTGCATCGCTTGTCGCCTGCTCGTTTTTGGGATTTAACGGCATTGTTGACAGACTTTTAAGCTAAGGAGTACCAAAAATGACACATATATTAATTGCGGTATTAATAGTTATTATAATAGGTATAACGGCAGGTCTTGTTCTGTCGGCGGCGTCTGTAATATTCGCCGTACCCGTAGACAAAAAGGCTGTTCAGATACAAGAGCTGCTGCCGGGCGCAAACTGCGGAGCGTGCGGCTTTTCGGGGTGTTCGGGTTATGCTGCGGCGCTGTCAAAAGGAGAGGCAAAGCTCGGATTATGCTCGGTAGGCGGTCAGGCGGTTGTTGACTCAATTGCACCTATATTAGGTACAGAGGGTACAGAGGTCACACCAAAAACAGCTTATGTGCGTTGCAGCGGAAATAATGAGAGTACATCAAAAATAGCTCAATATCAAGGCATACGCTCGTGCGCCGCTGCCAAACAGCTTCACGGCGGTATGGGTAAATGTACATACGGCTGTATCGGATTTGGTGACTGCGCTGCTGTTTGCGAGTATGACGCAATATCAATACAAAACGGGCTTGCCGTTGTAAACAGTGATAAATGCAGAGCCTGCGGTTCATGCGTTAAGGTATGCCCGCAAGGTATTATTGACGTACAATCTAAAAAGACTCACGCTGTTGTAAAATGCAGCAATTGTGACAAGGGCGCATATACAAAAAAGATATGCAAAGCAGGCTGTATAGGCTGTATGAAGTGTATGAAGGTGTGCGAACACGGAGCAATAAAGATCGAGAATAATCTTTCTCGTATAGACTATGACAAATGTCAGGGCTGTATGAAATGTGTTGAGGTCTGCCCTCAGCATATAATTCAGCCTTTTAACTAAAAAGTGGCAGCACCGTATAAAATTGGTGCTGCCACTAAGTTTTTATTATGCATTGTTTTCTGATTCAGTGCCTTCATAATATAGCTCGTCACAAGATAAGTCTATATATAATACCATAACCGCCAACGTCAACTTTTACTTGTTCAAAAAGTCCCGCAATATTTAAAAGCGCCTTGAATGTTTCCCATTTTGAGAACAACGGCTTTACATCATACGTTTTGTGTGTTCCGTCCTCAAAGCATACGGATAAACAATAATTCGGCAGCGGCTCTACTGTTTTCACCTTATGAAACATTTCATCCTTTATTATTAATTGACTCTTTACCGCTTCATTCAAGAGGCGGCAGCTTTACAAAGTTCTGTGTATTCCAGATGTTCATTAATTCGGCTTTATACATTGTTATCCATTATCAGCCCTTATTATATCATATATCTTATTCCATATCCAGTATGTCAGATATATAAAATGCGTACCTCTTATTTGTGCATAATACCCGAAAAAATACCGGTAACAAGTTATACAAAAAATAATGAAGCTGTAATTAATATTATGATAATTTTAGAAAATATTGTAAATAGTAGTGATTTTTTTTATGATGTGTGATACAATAATAATTATACAATGGGGAGTTATGCATTCTATGTGTTGATTCTCCCTATATCATAATGAGGTGATAAAAATGGGCTTGCTGAAAGCATTATTTGGCGATTACAGCAAAAAAGAATTAAAACGAATTAAGCCTATTCTGAACAAAATTCTCGAGCTTGAAGATACCTACTCCGAGATGAGCGAAGAAGAACTTAAAAAACAAACAAATATACTTAAAGACCGACTTGCAAAAGGTGAAACAACAGATGATATCCTGCCTGAGGCTTACGCTGCCTGCCGAGAGGCTTCTTGGCGTGTGCTTGGTATGAAGCACTTCCCCGTGCAGATAATAGGCGGTATTATACTTCATCAGGGACGCATAAGCGAAATGAAAACCGGTGAAGGTAAAACTCTTGTGGCAACCCTGCCGGCTTATCTTAACGGTCTTACCGGAAACGGCGTTCACGTTGTTACCGTAAACGACTACCTCGCAAGACGTGACTCTGAATGGATGGGTAAATTATACCGCTATCTTGGTCTTACCGTCGGACTTATCGTGCATGACCTTAAACCCGAAGAAAGAAAACAAGCTTACGCTGCCGATATTACATACGGCACAAATAACGAGCTTGGTTTCGACTATCTGCGTGACAACATGGTAGTATATAAAGAAAACAAGGTGCAAAGAGGTCATAATTTCGCTATTGTCGATGAGGTTGACTCAATTCTTATTGACGAAGCAAGAACTCCGCTTATTATTTCCGGTCCCGGAGATAAATCCTCAGATATGTATGAGCGTGCTAATACTCTTGCAAAAACTCTCAAGAAAAAAGTTTTTGAGGAGATCGACTCAAAAGAGGATAACGAGGACTACTACAAAGAAAATAATATCGACTATATAGTAGACGAAAAAGCTCGTACCGCTACTTTAACTCAGGTAGGCGTTAAAAAGGTTGAGCAGTTCTTTAATATAGAAAATCTTACCGATCCCGATAACCTCGAAATACAGCACCATGTAAACCAGGCTATCAAGGCTCACTCAGTCATGAAGCGTGACATCAACTATGTTGTAAAGGACGATCAGGTAATTATCGTTGACGAGTTTACAGGACGTCTTATGTACGGCAGACGCTACAATGAAGGACTTCATCAGGCTATCGAAGCAAAAGAGGGCGTTAAGGTAGAAAGCGAAAGCAAAACGCTTGCAACTATCACATTCCAGAACTATTTCCGTTTGTATAAAAAGCTTTCCGGTATGACCGGTACGGCTATGACAGAAGAAGCCGAGTTCGGTGAGATATATAAGCTTGATGTCGTTGAGATCCCCACAAACAAGCCTGTACAGAGAGAAGATCTCCCCGACGCTATTTTCTCAACAGAAAAGGGTAAATTTGAGGCCGTTATCGAAGATATCATAGAGGCTCACGAACATGGTCAGCCTGTACTCGTAGGTACTATATCAATTGAGAAATCCGAACAGTTAAGCGCAATGCTTAAAAGGAGAGGTATCAGTCATAACGTACTTAACGCAAAGCACCACGAAAAAGAAGCTGAAATCGTTGCACAGGCAGGCAAAAAGGGCGCTGTTACCATTGCTACCAATATGGCGGGCCGTGGTACTGATATCATACTTGGCGGTAACGCCGAATATATGGCTAAAGCTGAAATGAGAAAGCAGGGTATTCCTGAGGAGTATATTTCAGAGGCTACCGGCTTTGCCGATACAAAAGACGAGGAGATCTTAAAGGCAAGAAAGCTTTTTACCGATCTGCACAATAAGTTCAAAGAAGAAATCAAGGGCGAAGCCGAAGAAGTTAAAGAAGCAGGCGGTTTGTTCATTATGGGTACTGAACGCCACGAGTCCAGACGAATCGACAATCAGCTCAGAGGCCGTGCAGGCCGTCAGGGTGATCCGGGTAAATCACGCTTCTATCTTTCAGGTGAAGACGATCTTCTCAGACTCTTTGCAGGCGACAGAATCAAAAACATTATGAGTACATTCAATGTTGAAGAAAATGTTCCGCTTGAAAGCAAGGCTCTTTCGAGAGTTGTTGAAAACTCACAGAAAAAGGTTGAGGACAGAAACTTTGACATTCGTAAGAACGTACTCCAGTATGATGATGTAATGAACAAGCAGCGTGAGATCATATATAAACAGAGAGATCAGGTGCTTGACGGTGAAGATATTCGTGATACTATTATAAGTATGATAGAACAGACGATAGAATCCACAGCAGAAAGATATCTTCCCGACGACTATACAAAAGAAAGCTGGAACTTTGAAGGACTCAAGGAATACTATAAAGGCTGGCTTTTGCAGGATCATGACGAAGATTTAGACCTTACCGAAGAAGAACTGCGCGAAACAGAGCGTGAATACGTTGTAAACAAGCTTACCGAAAAAGCAAAGGCAATATACGAAGAAAACGAGAAGCTTTTGCCCCCTGCTATGATGCGTGAGGCAGAGCGTGTATATCTTTTAAAAAGCGTTGACCGTCATTGGATGGATCATATTGACGATATGGATCAGTTAAAACAGGGTATCAGACTCAGAGGCTATGCTCAGCATGATCCTGTTGTTGAGTATCGTCTTGAAGGCTTTGATATGTTTGACGAAATGATTGACTCAATTCGTCAGGATACCGTAAAATATATGCTTGTTGTTCCGAAAAAGATATATGAACAGCAAAGACTTATGGCAGAGCTTCAAAGGGCAAGAGAATTACAGCTTCAAAAACACCGTGAAGAGCTGCAAAAACAAGCAGAGGCAAATGCCGCAAAGCTTGCTGAACAGGAGCAAGAGGCTGTTCAAATGGTTCTGAAAAGAGAACAGATCGCAAACCCCACATGGACGAGTTCAGACGGAGAAACAAACCGTCCGAAAACTGTTCGCAAGACAGTTAAGCAAAAAGTAGGCAGAAACGATCCTTGCCCATGCGGCAGCGGCAAAAAGTATAAAAAGTGCTGCGGACTTAAAGAACAGGACTAATATTAGGGCATCTCTAAAAACCTGCCGTCGTTCAGATGTGCCGTAGATTTAGTCGGCAGACGGCACTTTAAAATCGCCGGGTGCAGTCTGCCGGTGGCAGACGTTGCCGCAAGGCAACAGCACCGACCGAGCCGGCAGGCGAGAC
>JAFPLH010000023.1 GCA_017402845.1 Clostridia bacterium | reverse complement strand
TTGTTGAAAAGCTATTGATACTTTCGGCAGACGCTGTACAGCAAAGCACACAACACAGCATAGCTGTTATGCAGACAGCAAACAAGCTTTTAAACAAGGTTTTCATATAGTATCCTCCTTCTTAGATTGTTTTGAAAAGATGCGTATGAATATATATAAAAGGGACATCCGCAATCCGGTTTTCTCAGATAAACGGCGGAGCCTGAATTTTTGCTCAGTCTGCGGCGGCAGCTTTCGGCATGACAGCACAAATAAGAAAGCATAAAGCAGCTCATACAGGTTTATGATAAGCCAAAACAAAAGAAAAAGATATATTGTTGTTTTTTCGTCTATAATGCGGTTTACAGTATTTACGATACCAAGCGCCGACATAACTGTTAATACAAGAAACGGCAAGGTATACCACAACTTCCAACTTCTTCTGCCGCTTTTATCGGTTACAATGAACTGCTTCTTTCGTATGCCTATCGACTCGGCAAACACACCGGGCAGTAAAAACGGAAACAGACAAAGCTCGTATATATCACTCCACCATGCGGAACGTATGCCACCGGAAAAGAAGCGTATTCCCGCTGCTGCCAAAAAGTACATAAACAGCCAGAACATCAGCATTTGTATAAAATCACAATTCATTACGGTAATACCGAAAATTGAATACATAAGCGGTGCAAGCAGATATATTAGTCGTTTTAACGGGGCGTACCAATACGAAATTGCAGCAAGGTAACTCATTCTCTGTGAAACTGTAAGGTTCGGTGTAAAAAGAAGGTGTGTTTTTCGTCCTGCCTGAATACAGCCTCTTGCCCAGCGATTTCTTTGGCGTATCATATCAGTAAGATTTTCGGGTGATAGTCCGTATGCAAGCGGAGTGTCTACGGCAATACAGCGGTATCCGTGTTTTTGTATCTCGATACCCGTTGCAAAGTCCTCTGTAAGTGTGTCGGTTATAAAGCCGCCTGCGTCATTCAGCGCTTTACGTGACAAAAGCGTATTTGATCCACCGAAAATAACTGCGTTGCAGCTATTTCGGGCAGGCTCTAATTCAAGATAAAAATAGTCCTGTTCGTTTGGTATTATATTCCCTGCACGATAGGCCCTCTGAAAAAGGTCTTCGTTGCGGAAGTTCTGCGGAGTCTGTACAAATCCGATCTTTTCAGAAAGCTTTTGTCTTTTATGCTTTCCGCTTTTCTCCATAAAATATGGAACCGTATTTGTCAGAAACTGCGGTTCAGGGCACATATCTGCGTCAAACACAGCTATCAGCGGAGAATTGGTCAAATCAAGCGCATTATTTAAGTTGCCTGCTTTTGCGTATATTCTTTCTTTACGTGATATATACCCGACATCAAGCTCTTTTGCCAGCTTTTTCATTTCGCTTCGGTCTGCGTCGTCACAAAGATATATATGTACACCGCCGTCGTACTCCATATTCAAACACCCTGAAAGAGTCTGCTTTACAAGCTCCACCGGTTCTCCGCACGTTGGTATGAGTACGTCAACATCCGGAAGTTTATCTTTATTCAATTCCGGTAAAGGCGGACTTGGCTTTTTTCTGCCCTCTAACATATAGTGAACCGACATTTCCCACACACCGATCAGCTCGGTAAATAATAGTATCAATGAGAATACAATATCAACCGGTCTGTGATCGAGTGGTAAAGTCCAGCCTATTCTCCACACAAGATACACAAGCGTAAACACAGTCAGCAAACACAAATATAAGCGTTTTATGCCTGTTTTCATTTATCCTTTCCCTCCAGATTATTAAATACGATCTTACCTACCTCGGTAAAGTCGCTTTCCTGCCAGCCGCTGAGTTTATTGCAGTCGGAACGAAGCACTGAGTACGCTTCATCTTTATTGCACAGTGACCACGCACACCAGCTCACTTCATTTTCGTTCAGGTAAGAAACAAAACTCTCACCAAGTTCCAGAAAAGGTTTTCCGTCTGTATTATTACATATACCCCATTCTGACACAATAACAGGCAGTCCCTCTGAAACGGCTTGTTTGAGAATTGAAAAGTCATTGTGTAAGCCTGCATAAAAATGATACGAATACAAAACATTCTCCTGCTCAAAAGGCTCGGTAAGCGGCGAATCTATACCAAACGAAAAATCGGGAGTACCGAGAATTATTACCGCGTTTGGAGAATACTGACGTATTACGGGACAAATGGAATATGCATACTTCTTAATATCGCTCCATGAAACGTGGTTTGGCTCGTTGCATACCTCATAAATAATTGCCGGATCATCAGGGTAGCGAGAAGCAACAGCGTCAAAAAATGTTATCGCTTTTTCAAGATGTTTATTAGGATCTCCGTCATCAAGAATATGCCAATCAACAATGATATACATATCCATTGCCCTTGCATTCTCAATTGCCTGAATAACAATGTTCATATTTCTTTCGGGCTCTGACAAATAACCGCTGTCTGCCTCAGTATACATAGCTGCCCGCATTACGTTGCCGCCCTTTTCACGCACACTTTTCATTGCGCCGGCATTCACGTAATCGGGGTACCAACCGACTCCATGAGTACTCAGACCTCGAAGCTGATATTTATTTCCGTTTTCGTCAATAATATTCCCCTGCTCAGCACGCAAATGACCATGCTCATCAGGACCGCTGCCTGCGGTATCTTGCAGACTGCTTTTTGTGCTGTCCGTATCTGTCACCTCCGAAGTTATTGTTTCACTATTACCAGTACAGCCGGCAGTAATAAAAATCGTCAAAAGCAGAAGTATAATACAATACTGCTTTATGAAAACACTGTTTTTCATAGACTTCACCTTTTATTAGAGGAAGCACTATCAAAATCGCTCATACAGCACCGTTAGATTTTCATACAAATTGGTGATACATCTTGCAGCGTAACGTATTAAATAAAATTGGCAGAGCATAATTTATTCAGTGGATCCTTAATGTTGATTTCATAATAACACCTTATCATACTATAAAAGCAGCAACAAGTCAAACAACAAACGGCAGAAATAACATCTGCCGTTTGTTGAAATAATATTCAGGGCATCTCTAAAAACCTGCCGTCGTTCAGATGTGCCGTAGATTTAGTCGGCAGACGGCACTTTAAAATCGCCGGGTGCAGTCTGCCGGTGGCAGACGTTGCCGCAAGGCAACAGCACCGACCGAGCCGGCAGGCGAGAC
>JAFPLH010000022.1 GCA_017402845.1 Clostridia bacterium | reverse complement strand
TGCTGAAATTGATTACAGAGATATGATTGATTATGTAGACAAAACTTTGAAACCAAATGTTGATGATTAGCGAACCCTTGCCAATTACTCGCAAGGGTTCGCATTTTTTCTCACTATGCACGGATTATTTGACGCTTACGATTGTCTAACAAAAGGGGATTAGTTCAAAAGAGCAGGCAGTATTTTTATACCCATTTTCGAGGTAACCTATAATTAAGGCAACATCGCACAAATAATGCCTGACGGCTCAGCACCAAATCTGACTACATATTTTCGGGGCAATCTCTGTGCGGTATTGCCTTAAAGGTACCTGTCTTTATTCGGTAATGTAATCTAAGAACATACTATTTTCCGAACGATAGAATAGATCAGCACTTTACTAAAATTATGCGATATTTATACTCTACATAAAAAACGACTTCTCGAAATATTACAAAGATTCCTTGTACTGTTTAAGTGCTCGTGCAAGTTGGTCGGGACATGAAGTAGGTCGGCCGTTGCAGCTAATACCGGAGAGTCGGCGTATTGCTTCATCAACGTTCATACCCTCAACAAGTCGGCCTATGCCCTGAGTATTTCCGCTGCACCCTCCCTCAAAATCAACATGCTTTATTGTATTGCCGTCAATCTCAAAGTTTATTGCACGTGAGCATACTCCATGTGTTTTATATTTATTCATAAAATCACCTCTTATTCTATTTATTAGATCATACATCTTTAACGTGTGCTATGTATTACCTCTCCTGCCAAATACCTTTGGACATTGAAATTCCACAATGATATATTGACATATTCATCAGCAATCATTTCCATTGATGCAAAATAGCTTTGTACGTCAGAGTATACTCCGTTTGTGTCGTCAGGTCTTACTTTTGCAAGCACCGGTATAGCAGATGCGTCAAGTTCTCTCATAGCAGAAATACCCATCCACGAAATGTCGCCTCTTTCATAATGAGTTATATTGTACTCAGCAATAAGAGCGTCAACCGGAGTAAACACCATTGCAGCAAGCACAGCGGCTGCAAGACAGTAACCGATTTTCGTAAAGGATATCTTTCTCTTATACTGCTTTATGATAAGCACTGCAAACATTACAAATAAATACATCATAAATACAGAGGTGCTAACTCTTTTCGGAGTCATTCCGTATATGCTGATGTAAAGAAGCATCTTTGCCAAAGCCGTGACAATAAGAAAATGAGTAAGCACACAGAAAACAACTGTGAACACTCTGAGAATACGTTTCATTGAACCTCTGCCCGCCCCGGATAATATCATTATTGCAGCTATAACCACAAGGTTTATCAAAGCAACTATGCATAGCTGAAAAAAGCCCTCTCGTGCGTATTCTGAATATGAAAAGTCCGGAGCGCTCAGAACACTTGCAGAAAAAAGATGTACTGCTTGCAATACTGTAAATACTACATATATCAACATAAGCGGTGTCAAGAACGCTGCACACATAGCATTTGACACTGTCGGAGAAGTTTTTTGTGGCAGCTTTTCAAATTCATTTTCGTGGTTCATTTTATAAGAGCGTGAATATGCCGCCGCAAATACATACATTCCTAAAGGCAGAGAAAGCAGGAAAAGAAAGAAATTCCCGAAAAGCTCAGCAATAATTTCATAAAGATTTTCAAATGAAACAGAAAATATTTTTCCGAATTCTTTATCTGCGGCACCTAACAGAAATACCACAACAATGCACAAGGGCAGGCTCGACAGCAGTCCGATTATTACAAGCAGTCCTTTTTTGTAATCTCTTTTTTTGTCGGAGTTTTTTTCTCTCTTTGTAAAAATCGCCTCGAATACCGAACTATAATTGTAAAACGGAGATATTATCGTTGCCCGAAAGACGTTGTTTATTACCGAACGCCTGCCCTCGTGGTAGCTTGCATATGAAAAATATGTGTTTCCGAAAAAGATCATCACAATGCATAACAATGTTACGGCAGAGTTTGAGCATATAAGAAACGACTGCGACAATATAAGGTTTACAATGAAGATAGCAGTAGTTGTACGATTGCCTTTCATATTCAGAGCCCGACAGTAAATAAAATTGAACACTGTCAGTGCAAGTGCCGAAATACTCGCCATCAGCCCAAAACCGGAGCCTGAATCAGAAGTTGATTCAATATACGTTTTCACGGTAATAAAGCCGAGTATCAGCGCAGATATCGCATACCATCTGTCAGCATGTGTATATACAGCTGCAGGGCGTGGCTTCTTTGGCATCATATAATATGATGCATCATTCATGTCGTTTAGCATAACTGGAAATTCATTCGGTTTTTTAAGTGAAACGTCGTTTATGATTTCTTCATTCATTGTTAATCCTCTTTTCTATATTCCAGTATATCCCCGGGCTGGCAGTCAAGCACCTCACACAGCCTGCACAGAGTTGAAAACCTTACCGCCTTTGCTTTGTTGTTTTTGAGTATGGAAAGGTTTGCGGGCGTTATTCCCACAGCGTCGGAAAGCTCACCTGCGGATATTTTCCGCTTTGCCATCATAACGTCAAGATTTACTATAATAGCCATGATGCACCTCATACCGTCAAATCGTTTTCTTCACGCAGAACAACTGCCTGTTCAAATACGTTTTTCAGCACTCGCAGCAGCAATCCCATAAAAGCAAACGCAAGCGCAACCACTGAGGCAAGCAGCCGCCATAATACCATTACTGCCGACACAAAAGCAATTGCGAAGCAACAGTATGATATTATACGTAGAATTCTGACATTGTCTGTTTCAAACACTCGCTCACTTTTGATATTTGTCAGCAGCGAATTAAGCAGAAAAAGTATCACTCCAGCGGGAATCATCGCTGCATAAACGCACACTACAAACTGAGTGAATATTGACTCTTTGTTTGAATACTCGTCATACCACCTCGCAAGCAGCGGCACCAGAGGGATACATACTGCCCATGCTGCAATAGCAACTCTGCTTATATACAAAGTTACAAGCAGTGATTTTTTATAATGTTCCATAAGAAATTCCTCCTTCGCTTATGCGTTATTGTAGCACAACTTTTATTATTTGTCAATATTAATTTATTGTTTTTCGATAATTTTTTACTATTTATCAATTAATAGCAATTTGAACAGACTATTTTGCATATCAATTACCCAAATAGTTTGAGGGCTTCAAAAAATTCGTATCATCTTTAGTAACAGAATATAAAAGCACAAAATTCCCCTCCTGAATGATCATTAAATTCAAGAGGGGTACATTATTCAGACACATCTGAACAATATTTATGCAGTATTGACCGTATGGTGTTGCCTCAAATATTCATGGCATCAAGTGCGGTAATGTATTCTATTGTGGGTATAAATACTCCCTTGTGTCGCTCTCCTCTGTATACCTCACATCCATTCTTGAAAGCTATCACCTGTGCCATTGGAAACGGTATCCAGTCTGTATCATCAAGCGGTTGTGTAGATATAAATACGCCATCGCTGCTGCATTTATAGTTGAGTGTATTTTTCAGATTTTTGTGTACATACAAAAGCTCACCGTCAAAAAACATAAGATTCAGCTTGTTTCTTGGTGCGTTATCAATGATAAATCTGCTTACCGTATTAAAACGTTCTCTTTCTGACAATATTCCCTTACACAGTGCATTGTTCATAGCGTCAATGAACGAAAGAAAAAGCCGTTCAGAGTCTGTATTTCCCTGCTGGGCTTTATAGTATTTATATGTATCCTTACCGGAGTAGATCGTTCCGTTGTGTATCATAGTCCACCGACGTCCGGATACATCTGTTTTAGAAAAAGGGTGGCAGTTTTCTCCCCTTATGCTGCCGACAGTTGCATAACGAATATGTGCAAGTATATTTTTTTGCGGCTCGATTTTATTCAGTATAAGCGGCAGCAGCTCGCTTTCAACTGCTTTAACCGGTTCTTTTACAATGCCGCCGTTATATAACATACCCCAACCATGAGGATGTTTCACACTGTGCGAAAAAAAAGCTTTCAAATAATCGGTCAGATCGGTTTTCTTTTTACCGGAAAAACCGAACAACTCGCACATAGCTATCACCTCTTGTAATAATTATAATATCTCTCCTTACCGCTTCGCCCAAGCTTTGAAATCTCGTATTTAATTATATTTATCGCTTCGCTGTTTTCTGAATAGTATTCCGACATCTTCGTCAAAATATCGGCGGTACGCTCTGCAAGCTTTTTGTCTGTATCAATTAGTGCTGCTCTTTGATGATCTGAGATAGCCTGCTTTTGCAGTTCTTCCGTAAACTCAAAATCCGGAAGCGTCAGCAAATACATGATCAGAAGATATGCAAATTTAAGGTCACGTTGGTCTATTCCGAGTGGTGCCTCTGGATTGAGATCAAACATTCTCAGTTCAATGTGATCTACTCCGTTTTCATGCAACGCCGTAAGGCTGTTTTCTCCTCTCGGCTTCATTCTGATTGGAAGATACAGCTCACTTGCTGAAAAGAGCATTCCATTTTGTATATAATCGTCAATGCTTTTACAAAAGCTGCTTATATCTTGATGGTCAAGTATCGGTATAAATGGGTTGAAGTACCCTCGTTCACTGTTTCTGACAGATGAATACTCACTCAGAACCACACCGCCGGCACCGTCTTTATCAAAAGATTTATCAATATACGCACTTTGAGATGTAAGAAACACAAGCACAAAGCTGTGACGCATTAGCTGCTTATATAGTCTGAGATAAAGTGAATCAATAAATTTTCGGTCAGCTCTTATTCCGGCTGATTCGTCAAGAAACTCTTGTGAAAACGAAAAATTAAAATGTATACCTGAAAGCAGCATAAGCCTCTTACCATAACGCCTTTGCAAAGCAATTCGATAGTCACTCTTTGCGCTCAGTTCGCCCTCGAAAACTGCAATCGGAATATCGTCTTCGCTTTCGATATGTGGCGGATTGCTGTAAAGCCAGAGGCTTTCTCCGTATTCTGAAAGCGTTTTGTTTACACGCTCGTCAAGTTTTCCAAGTTCTTCAAGCACTTCATCAATATTGGTACATACAGGCGTTATCAGCTCGACTTGATTTTCACAAAAGTCACGCGTAATATGATGATCTAATCCAAACGGGTGCGGCGTTTTTGAGAGAAAGCCGTTTCTATCAACTCTAAGCGTCTCACGCTCCAAGCCAAAATTCCCTCTATATAATAATTTGGTATCCATAAATCCTCCTTGATAATTCCGAAACACAGTAGTATAATTTATGAGGAGGTAAAAAAACTATGTACGGTAATTTAGTAGACCGCCTGAAAGCGGATTCACTTGATATAAAAGCCCTGGAAATATATTTCATGGGCGAAACTGTTTTTCATTATGATGTCGGCAACAATCAACGTTACCCTGTTTATTCTATTACAAAATCAGTAACATCAGCAGCTTTTTCGCTTGCTTGCAGCGATGGACTTATGACTGCGGAAATACCGCTTGCAGAATTCCTGCCAACACGAGATAAAAATAATATGAGTCGTGATTTTATAAATATGCCTATCAGAAGATTTCTTACAATGACGGCAGGTGAATATCCCTTTCGCCCGTTTGGTGATAATTGGCTAAAAACGAGCTTATCACTAAATATCGACTTTTCTGATGCTACATTTCACTATTCAAATATTCCTGCCTACTTCGTTTCTGCTGCGCTGGAAAACGCGCTCGGTGAGCCTTTGATAACATATCTTAACCGCCGTCTGTTTGAACCGCTTGGCATACCGGAGCCGCCGCACAGCATATCGCCTGAGGGATATTTCTACGGTGCAACGGGAATGAGCCTTTCTGTTTCAGAGCTTGCGATCTTAGGCAAACTTTATTTACAAAAAGGACTATGGAACTGCGAAAACATCATTCCAAGCAAATATATTAACGAAGCGATCACACCTTACGTTCTCACAAACAAGGGCGATAGTTACGGATATTTTTTCCGTGTGGGTGACGATCACTTTTCAATGGTTGGAAAATGGGGGCAGCGCTGCATTGTATATCCAAAATATAGTCTTGTTATCGCATATTTATCTCATCAACCAGAAAGAAGTGAAGAACTTTACTGCAAAATAAATAATTTTGCTCATTTGATTACAGCACCGAATACTTCTCAATAAACTCTCTCATCTCAACGCCTTTTTCGATACCGTCTATCATTTCACGGGCAGGATTTGTCAATTGTTCGGCACGTCTATACAACGGTTCGAGAAATTTCTCCTCTCCATACCCTCTGAATTTAAGACCGTCTTTTGCAAGCTCCAGTATACGCAAAAGCTGATCTGAAAGCTCTGATTTTTCCACAAAATCAGGGTATTTCCTTTTTGAGAACATTCGCTGAAGCTCTGTTGGACTGTAACCATGTGAATATATTACCTTATCGTTTTCGAGCAGTTCCTTCAGCTCTGAGATACGCTCGTTTATACCTGTATGAAAAGCTGCTACTGTCATTACATCGCATATCGGCTGGCAGCATGAACTGCGATACTCAATTGTTCCTCTAAATGTAAGATCTTCAAATTTGAATGTACGCAGATAGTCAATATCACTGTGCTGAGGCTTAAATGTAAGCTTACTATATTCTTCACCGTCAAAATACTGTCCGTGTATCTCGTCTTTGTCAAAATAGTCGCTTACTCTCACTGGCTTGAAATCAATATATTTTCCGTCACGCATAGTACAGTATATTGATTGTGTGCCTATGTATTCAACAAGCTCATTTACACTGTGTATCGGCAGCGAAAACATACCCACATTATGAGGATTATAGCCCTGCATACTGTGTTCCCACAACATGTTTCTCACGCATAGATACTGCGGATGATCGGGCATATATGAATTGGCAAAAAGCATAGCCTTGTACGGTTCAAGCAAACCATTAACATTTATAACATCTATAAGACGATCATATCCGACATCAAGCTGCACCTGAGATGCACTCGTAAATGTGCCAAAATCAGGACGATCGTGAAAGCTTATACCGAATTCCGATATGTGCTCTTTATACGAATGCAGATAGTGGTACAACATTCTGTATCTTTCGTTTTGTATTGGTCTGCCATATGCTGCGTCAACGTTCGGGTTAATTCCCATTCCTGTAAGCGTGTGATCGTGTAAATTAAACCTTTCATTTAAAAAAGAGTAATAGTCTTTGAATCGGTCATATACCTCAAACAAAGTTTTTGCCTTGCCGAACGAAAGCTCCAAATTTGAATAGGAACAATCAAAGGACAAAATGTCACCGTTATCATTATTCATAAATGATGTAACGCACCCTTGTGTATCGTACCCTGATGGTGTAAATCTAAATCTTTCTGAAAACAGGTCTGCGATCCTGTGAACTGTATCCTCGTCAACACTGTTGCCCGACAGATTTACAACAGGCATTTCCAGTTCAACGCCGATGTAATTTTTTCTTACCACCTTTGTGGGTGCTATATATTTATCGTAAATTGCCTGATATACTCTTTCTCTCTCCATTTGTATTCCTCCGATGAATCAGCCAAATATATTATTCTTATTATTCCTATCGTTTTTGTATGTTTATTATACAGCGTTATTCTAAAGTTGTCAAGGCTTTTTTATGGAAACACTGATAAATAATTAATTAGTTAATGACAAATATATTATACTAATCAAGGCACATAACCTTTAAGAGTTATGCGCCTTGTTTTATACAATATATATTCTGTTTTAATGTGTGATCAAACAGAAAATCACTACACTAAAGGTACTTTAGTCACATTTCTCATCAAATGAGTTTTTAGAGGTGCCCTAAAGAAACACTGATTAAATCGAGTGTCCGTATCGCTTAGAATTTTTTCAGGAAAATTGTGCGAAAATCACGCAGGGTGCGGTCTGCCGGTGGCAGACGTTGCCGCAAGGCAACAGCACCGACCGAGGCGGCAGCCGAGACTATACTGACATATTTCAAGTGATTTGAGTGTAAATTGACCAAAAAAAGCAAGCGAGATGGGTGCTCAGTCCGCAGTACGATATTTATTCAGTGTTTCCTAAATACTACTCCTCGCTGAATTCACTTACAAGAGAGGAAACTGTTTGCTTTGCGTCACCATAGATCATTACAGTATTATCATTTGTAAACAGGGGATTCTCAACACCGGAGAATCCTGTTCCTTTACCTCGTTTCAGTACAAATACAGTTCTCGCCTCGAATGCGTTGATAATCGGCATTCCGTAAAGCGGTGATGTTTCATCGTTGATCGCAGACGGATTTACAACATCATTTGCGCCTATAACAATAGCAACATCTGTATTCGCCATTTGAGGATTCATTTCATCTGCTGTTTTAAGCTGTTCATACGGTACATTTGCTTCTGCGAGAAGTACATTCATATGTCCGGGCATACGTCCTGCAACAGGGTGAATTGCAAAGCTTACCTCTGCCCCGTTTTCTTCAAGCTTATCGCAAAGCTCTTTAACTGCGTGCTGTGCCTGTGCAACTGCCATACCGTATCCGGGAATAAATACTACGCTCGAAGCTGCTTCCAATATAAGATAAGCGTCCTCTACTGTCATACTCTTTGGTTCTTTTTGTTCGCCGGATGCTCCCTTCTTTGCTGCTGAGCCAAAAGAACCAAACAACAAACTGTAAAGCGTTCTGTTCATAGCTTTACACATAATCAAAGTAAGGATAAGTCCGGACGTGCCGACAAGACAACCTGATACTACAAGAACTGAGTTTGATATTGAAAGTCCTGCAAATGCCGCTGCTAATCCGGAAAAGGCATTAAGCAAAGAAATAATTACAGGCATATCGCCGCCGCCAATTGCTGCAACCATTGTAAAGCCAAGTAATAAATATGCAACAGTTACTATTATTATACCTATTTTTCCGATATCACTGTCAACAGCTCCTGCTATCTGCAAGGCATAAAGAACTACTCCGAATAAACCACCTAATGCAAGTAAACCGTTAATAAAGTTTTTTCCGGGAATAGCAATGTTTCTCTTGAACAATTTACCTGAAAGCTTACCCCACGCTACGACTGAGCCCGTAAATGCAATTGCTCCGATAGCAACAGTGAGTCCGAGAGCTATACTCGAAAAGACGTTAATGCTTTTATCCGTCATATACTGTGTAAGTGCTACAAGTAATGACGATAAGCCGCCAAAACCGTTGAACAATGCAACAAGCTGCGGCATACCTGTCATTTCAACCTTCTTTGCCCAGACAGCTCCGATGACAGAACCAATAATTATTGCCGCTGCTGTCCACAGATATGCGTTCTGCATTGGTGCGGCTGTTAGTGTATCTGAAACATTTTTCTCAAACAATACCGTAACAACGGCTATCAGCATACCAACAGAAGAAAACAAATTACCCTTTCTTGCTGTGTCAGCTTTTCCGAGAAGCTTAATTCCTCTTATGAACAATATCGAGGAGACCATATATAATACAGTCGTGCATACTACACGAATACTTTCAAAATTCACTTTCTCTTATCTCCCTTCTTTTTGAACATTTCAAGCATACGATCAGTTACAAGATATCCTCCTACAACATTTATTGTTGCAAGAACTATTGCCAGAAATCCGCAAATATTGCTTATCATACCATCAGTATGCAATGCAACAGCAGTTGCAGAAATTGCACCTACTATTGTGATACCGGAAATAGCATTAGTGCCGGACATAAGAGGTGTGTGAAGCTGTGAGGGAACCTTCGAGATAAGCTCCACACCTAAAAAACCTGCTATAACGAATACAAAAACGAGCAGAAGTATTTCACCTATTGCCATATTATTTCTTTCCTTTCAAGTAATTATTTGAATCTTTCGTGTATGATCTTACCATCTTTAGTCAGCAGACAGCCTTTCATTATTTCATCATCAAGATCTACAACAAGCTCTTTTTTCTCCTTGTCATAAAAGTGAGTAAGAAAAGCCGTAAAGTTTCCGGAGAGCATTTTTGAAGCATCGAACGGCACCTGTCTTTCAAGCATATCGCCTGACATTATGATAACGCCGTTATCTCTTATAACCTCTTGATAGAGCTTTGAGCCTTCGACATTTCCGCCTGTTGATACAGCCATATCTACTACAACTGCACCGGGCTTCATTCTGTCGAGTACGTCTGCACCTATAAGTCTCGGGGCTTTTCTTCCGAAAACCTTTGCCGTTGTAATAACTATATCGGAACGTTCACAAACCTTCGCCTGTGCCTCCTGCTGCTTTTTGACCTGTTCAGGGGTAAGCTCTTTTGCATAACCTTGGTCTGTCTGCCCCATTTCTCCGAGATCAATTTTTACAAAGCTTGCTCCCAAAGATTTTACCTGCTCCTCTACGACCGGTCTTGTATCAAATGCGTCTACCCTTGCGCCCAATCTTTTTGCAGTTGCAATTGCCTGCAAGCCTGCAACGCCTACACCGATTACAAATACTCTTGCCGGATTGATAGTACCCGACGGCGTAACCATCATAGGAAGTATCTTTGGAAGTCTTGCGGCAGCGTTTACTACTGCTGTATAACCTGCCAAAGATGTTTGCGACGATTGAACATCCATTTTCTGAGCAAGTGTTGTTCTCGGTATCATCTCTAAAGATACTGCCTGCAATCCTGCTTTTGCCATGTCAGAAAGCAGCTTTTTCTCGTTGAACGGATCAAGATAAGAAAGGTGAAGTGTGTCTTTTTCAATACCTTTTATACTTTCTGGTTTTAATATCCTTAAAACGATATCTTTATTTTTATAACCTTTTTCGTTTGAATCGACAAGTGAAGCTCCTGCCTTTTCATAGTCTTTATCAGAAAAACCACTCTTTACACCTGTTCCCTTGACGACAGTTATCTCAAAGCCCATAGCTATCAGGCGCTTAACGTCATCCGGAATAAGTGCAGTTCGGGTTTCTTTTTCGTCTGTCTCTTTGCAGACAAGAATTTTTTTCATGTTTATTTTGCTCCTTTCAGAGTTATCAGACAACACAAGGCAGCACCGCTTGTTTTGCGATGCCGCCAAGTGTGTTATGTGAGGTTTAATCGTAGGTTTCTGTATTACTTGTATATTCGCTTTCAGTTATCACATCAAGCCTTTTGTCACGTTCCGGAAGCTTTATGAGCATTTCCGGGTGCATTTCAATCGGAAATATTGTATTCTCTGTATATAACATTTTTATTCTATCCATACGCTTCCCTCCACGCAGATGTATTTATACGATACCTTGTGCATTCATAGCATCGAGTACCTTTTCAAATCCTGCCAGATTTGCTCCGGCAACGTAATTGCCCTCAAAGCCATACTTCTTTGCGGCATTGTCAATATTATGATAAACATTTTCCATAATACTCTTTAGTTTTGCGTCTACCTCTTTAAATGACCAGCTTAAACGCTCGCTGTTTTGTGACATCTCAAGCGCAGATGTTGCTACACCGCCTGCATTTGCTGCCTTTCCGGGAACGAAGTATACTCCGTTTTTCTGGAAATATTCTGTTGCCGCCTCTGTTGTAGGCATATTTGCACCCTCGCAAACTGCTATTACTCCGTTTGAAACAAGAGCCTTTGCATCTTCAATATCAAGCTCATTCTGAGTAGCGCACGGAAGTGCAACATCAGCTTTTACGCTCCATACTCCCTTACCTTCATGATATTCAGAATCGGGACGATATGTTTTATATTCTGTTAGTCTTGCTCTCTTGACCTCTTTAATCTCTTTAAGGGCTGCAACGTCTATACCCTCAGGATCATATACCCAACCTGTGGAATCTGAACATGTTACTACCTTTGCACCAAGCTGCTGTGCTTTCTCAATAGCATATATTGCTACGTTGCCTGCACCTGATACAACTACTGTCTTGCCCTGAAGTGTTTCGTTGTGGCAGCGAAGAAGCTCGTCTGTAAGATAAAGCAGACCGTATCCTGTTGCTTCTGTTCTTGCAAGTGATCCGCCATACGAAAGGCCCTTGCCCGTAAGAGTACCCTCAAAAAGATTTCTCAGACGTTTATACTGACCGAACATATAACCGATCTCACGTCCGCCTGTGCCAATATCACCTGCGGGAATGTCTGTATCTGCGCCGATATATTTACAAAGCTCGGTCATAAAGCTCTGACAAAAACGCATGATCTCTCTGTCTGTTTTTCCTTTCGGATCAAAATCTGAGCCGCCTTTACCGCCGCCGATAGGCAAACCGGTAAGGCTATTTTTGAAGATCTGCTCAAATCCCAAAAATTTTATAATACCGATATTTACAGACGGATGGAGTCTGAGTCCACCCTTATACGGTCCAATTGCCGAGTTAAACTGCACACGATAACCCGTATTAACATGTACATCGCCATTATCATCTAACCACGGAACTCTGAACTTGATCTGACGTTCGGGATTTACCAAACGCTCCAATACCGCATCTCTGCGAAAACCAGCCTCATTTGCTTCTACGATTGGTCTGATCGAATCAAGAACCTCTCTGACTGCCTGTAAAAACTCCGGTTCATCGCTGTTCTTAATGCTTACCTCAGCGATGACCTCATCAACATATGACATTGCTTTTCTCCTCCTCGAATTTTTTATTCTGAATAGGCGTCATAAAATCCTATTGTAAAGGAACCACTGAAAAAAATCACGTCATGCGACTGAGTACCCTCTCGCTTGCATTTTTTCTGAAGGCACTTAATTTAATCAGTGTTTCCTTAATAATACTAAATTTCTGCCTTTTTAGGCAATATAAGTACGGCGGCGAATTACCGACATTACACGTTAAATTTCAGACTTTGCTATATTATCTCCGAATTTTAACGATTGACTAATCTATTATTATCCCGTTATAATAAAATGAAATTTTAATTTTTTGGACGTGATAATAGTGGAAAATAATAACGAATACACTCAAATTGAAAATACAAAAAGAATGCTGATCGAAAGGTACTCTATGACCGAAGCTCGTGCTGAAAGATACATAAACAAGATAGCAATAAATGCAGGTGTTACTCAGGCTCAGGCTGCTCAGATGATAAAGGAAACTCTTACTTGCGATACTCCGACGGTATACGGCCCGTAATCTTTTTGAACACTCTGGTAAAATAATCAGAGGACGAGAATCCGAGAAGATCGCTTACTTCACTGACTTTATAATGTCCCGACAGAAGCAAAAGTCTTGCGTAATCCATCATAAGTTTTTTGTAAAAATCAGTAAAAGATGTACCAAAACGCATTTTAAAGACTCTGCGAAAATAGTCAGGATTAAACCCGAAATAATCTGCAGCTTCTTCAACAGTCGCTGCTCTGCCTTTAAACTTCATTAAAAGCTCAATCAGCTTTTCATACATTGCAGAGTTTGCCTCGTTTATATTAAGTGTTAAAACAGCGTTATCTATCGCCTTCAAATACTCTCTGTCCAACACTTTTACACTTATTGCTTTTGAAGCACGTTTGAGTGAAGCTGCAATATCATCTTCGGTTATCGGTTCTACAAGATAGTCAAGAGCACCAAGCAAAAAGCAATCCCGCATATCTTTAGCAGAATCTGCGCAGCTTATTATCAAGGTGGGAACATCTTGCTTCTTTTTCACAAAAGTTCGCAGTATTTCTGCACCTATCATTCCTGACTCTCTGTTTATCACCATTAACAGATCAAATCTGCCTTTTGCAGTTTGATCAATAGCCTCCGTCATATTGTAGGTACTGCCGACAATTTCAAATCCATTTTCTGAAAAAACGTGCATACTCTTATAACGATGGATATCAAAGCCCGCTTTTTCAAGTATCAATATTTTAAACATCATACAGCTGCACCTCCGATCACATAAAAATATAGGGCTATCCCGATGTTTTCTGATTCGGAACAGCCCCATTGCCTAAAATTAATCTACCACATTGACTATTAAATGTCAATGCGGCTGAAAAGAGTTATTCGCTTTTCTGTGGGTAATGTCGGATTTTTACTGTATTTATGCAGTCTGATTTTTGCAGGATTAAAATTTTTAAATTGCAGTTGACAAAATCTTTTTTTTAGTGTATAATACAAGTATAGCGAAACGGCGATGATGTCGGAGCATATATGAGCTCACATTATCGCCGCTTCGCTTTTTCTGTTTTTATACAATATCGATGTTGTGGAAGTATCAAATTCCGTGCCGTTAAGGCAAGCTTATTACAATTCTCTTATAACTATTCATTCAAGGAAAGAAGTGTATTATTATGTCAGACACGAATGTTTCGGTGTTGTTCTCAGATTTAAACACCATGTGGACACTCATAGGAGCTGCCCTTGTATTCTTTATGCAGGCAGGCTTCGCCGCTGTTGAAGCAGGATTTACTCGTTCAAAAAACAGTGGTAATATTATCATGAAAAATCTTATGGATTTTTCGATCGGTACGCCCCTTTACTGGCTCGTAGGCTTTGGAATAATGTTCGGTACACAATCGGCTGTATTCGGTGGTATTGATCTCTTTACAAGAGGCAATTACTCCGCTGTGCTCCCTGACGGAGTTGATTTCTTTGCATTCTTTATTTTTCAGACTGTTTTCTGTGCAACCGCAGCTACTATCGTTTCGGGCGCTATGGCTGAAAGAACTAAGTTTTCTTCATACTGTATCTATTCGGCTATCATCAGTCTTGTTATTTATCCCGTTTCCGGTCACTGGATCTGGGGCGGCGGCTGGCTTGCCGGCTTAGGTTTTCATGATTTTGCAGGTTCTACCGCAGTACATATGCTCGGCGGTCTTTGTGCCTTGATCGGTGCTGCAATGCTTGGCGCACGTATAGGTAAGTACGACAAAAACGGTAAGCCTAAAGCAATTCCCGGTCACAACATTCCTTTAGGCGCTCTCGGTGTATTCATTCTCTGGTTCTGTTGGTTTGGTTTTAACGGCGGTTCTACCGTTTCTATGACAAACGGCGGAGCTGAACTTGCAAGCAAGGTTTTTGTAAACACGAATCTCGCAGCGGCTGTTGCTACTCTTGCGACTATGATCATCACTTGGGTACGCTATAAAAAGCCAGATGTTTCAATGACTCTTAACGGTTCACTTGCAGGTCTTGTTGCAATTACAGCAAGCTGTGACTGCGTTAATTTGTGGGCTTCCGCTATTATAGGTATCATTTCTGCATTTGCAGTTGTATTTGGTATTGAATTCGTTGATAAGGTTTTAAAGGTTGACGATCCTGTTGGCGCTGTTGGCGTACATTTTCTCAATGGTCTGCTTGGTACGATCTTGACAGGTGTTTTTGCTTCAAATGATTGGCTTGCAGAAAACAATATGACAAGGGGTTATTTCTTGGGTATTCAATGCTTAGGCGCTGTTGCAGTAATAGCATGGGGCGGCATTATGATAACAATTACATTCTTTATCATTAAAAAGACAGTTGGACTCAGAGTTACAAGAGAAGAAGAACTTCAAGGACTCGATTTTCCTGAACATGGACTTGTCAGCGCATATGCGGACTTCCAGCCGATTTTTGCAACTATGTCTGCACCGACAAAACTCGGTTCAAGTGATGTTTCAAAGTCGGCTAAGGTTGACATTGACGAGGCTGTTCCGGTTGTTCTTAAAACTCCGAAAACTCCTGTTGCAAGTGACGTAAAGCTTACAAAAATAGAAATATTTGTTCGTCAAGAATGCTTTGAATCTCTTAAACAAGCTATGCTCGATATCGGTATCACCGGTATGACGGTTACAAACGTACTCGGCTGCGGTGTTCAAAAAGGTAAACCGTCTTATTACAGAGGTGCTGTTCAGGAGATCACCTTGCACCCGAGAGTACAGGTTGAGATCGTTGTCAGCAAGATACCCGTTAAAACTGTTATTGACGCTGCAAAAAGCGTTATGTACACCGGTCATACAGGTGACGGAAAAATATTCGTTTATGATGTTGAAAATGTCGTTAAAGTTCGTACCGGTGAAGAAGGTGTTGACGCATTACAGGATGAAGAACAGTATTAATCTGTGTATTTCCTCGCTTTTGAATTGCTTGGTAACCTAAACTGAAAAAAGGGTGCTGTGAAATTTGAAGTTTTAAGCTTCTTTTCACAGCACCCTTTTTTATTATCATCAGGATAATATCTTCCCGATTTTTTTGGAGCAGTTTTCAGTAAATAAATATTCAGAGCTTTCTTTGTGCTGAAAATGCGCAGAAGATTTTTTCGGCAGAGTGTATAAAACTACCGCAGTAATACTGACGTATTTCAAGTGATTTGAGTACAATTTGACGGTGCGGTCTGCCGGTGGCAGACGTTGCCGCAAGGCAACAGCACCGACCGAGCCGGCAGGCGAGACTAAAAAGCCAAGCAAGATGGGGGCTCAGTCCGCAGGACGGGATTTATTTAGTGGTTCCCTAAAGATAGTTATACAATCTGTCAGCAGTATCAGGCCCTTTTCCGTTGCTTTGAATTTTCTGTCTGCTGCCTATGAAGCTGTTTGCAGAAGATCTTACTGCAAATATTTTATAATCACTCAATTTTTTTAATGCTTCTTGCTGGATAACATTTGTTGTTATAATTATCTCAATTTTGGAATTATTTTTCTTGAGTTTTTCTATTGTTTCAAGTATAGAATTTCCTGTGTTGATAACACTGTCAACAATTACCGCTATGCTGCTATTTATAACTGGAAACTCATCCTTTTTGGAATCATAGCTAAAGTATTTTCCGCCAAAACCTGCATATACACCATCACCAAAAAATCTTCCTCCACGTTCTAATTCAATAATAGCTGTACCTGTACACGGTATGATCTCATGCATTATTTCCCCAAGCCTTTTGCCAAGTCGGTAGTGTGCGTCTGCCAACGTTGAACCATTGATACCGGAATCAGATCTGCAGATTTCAATATCATCAAACACATTGTCTGCCATTTCGTTTCCCATAATATATGGAGTCTTATCATACAACAATATCAGTCCGGAAACATTTGTTTTTCTCAATGATCTGTTTAAATATGATCCAATATACAGATATCCTGAATCAGCCTCTTTCAGCATATAAAAGTCGTTTTTGCCATCTCCGTATGCAATTATTCTGTATTCTTTTTCATGCAAAAGCTTAATTACATAATACTTTGTATCTGCGTTTATCAAAGTATTTGCTATTACATTTTCAAGTCCGAATCGTGCAGCTATTTTTTCCCACAGCTCTTTAATACCCGATGATAGAACAACTAAGTTTTTATCAGCTACCATATTATATACCGTCATATTCAAATCAAGCATTGATAACTTGCTTACATCAATATTAAGTGACGAAATTTCATCGCTAAACAATAATGATTGATAACCCGTATAAAAGCTTCCATCAAAAACATGAGTTATATAGTTATCAGTACATATTCGAAAGGAGTCTTGCTTTATTATGGTCTTATCTCCATCGCAGATGTGAAGTTCACAAGGAAAAGGATAAGCTTCTGTAATTATATCTACGATCTGTTTCGCAAGCTTGAAGGAGCTGTATCCTTCCTCGATAGTATCAATAAAGCCTTGAAGCTTACCGGAGTTAATATTTTTTACCACATAGAAATCTTTACTGCGTTTATGACATTCTCTACGCAGACATTCCACCTCTTTGTTTTGCCATTTTCTGATATTTTCTATTGATAGGTTTGCAAATCGTTGATTTTTTGCAGACGCTTTAAGTCGTTTTGAGATTTCTTCCGGATCACAGAAACAGTATATAAAAACATCATATAATTCACCGTCGGCTTCTGTAAAAACGATCTCGTCAAAAAAAGAATAATGACCATCTGATATAAAGCTTTCTTGTCGCTTACTTAACTGTTGAGCATATTTAATGCGAAGGTCATTTTTTTCTTCATCAGAAAGCTCAGAAAACCTTCCTGCCGACATTTCATTCAACCGTTTGCTTCCATGTACTGCCGGAACAGATAAACCATCAAGCAACGTTGTCTTTCCTGAACAGGGCAAGCCGTAAAGTACATACTTCATTTTTTCACCTCTTTATTGCTGTATTCTTGTACAATTCTTTGTAACAGTTTGTTCTGTCAAAGAAAGGGATATCCGGCTTGATAGCATCAAGCTCAGTATCATATTCTGCAATAGGCGGAAGATCAACACAGTTTCCGCATAGATAAACGCAGCCGTTTGCATAGAAAATATTATTTATTCCTGCGCCGCACTTTCCGCCATACATTGTACAATCGTATCCGCCCGTTCTGACTTTCAGTCGCAGCTTTGCTTTATCTATAAATTGATGAAACTCTGATAAAGTTATTCCATTTTCTCCTATCATTCGAGAAAATGTTATTTTACTGTCAAAGGGTACAAAAAAGTCAATCGTTTCTTCGTAATGTGCCAATACATCAGCGCCCACTGTACAATTCATTGAGGGGTAACAGCCATTTATCAAATGATAATCATTTATTGCCCTGATTACTATATTATGGGTATTACAGCGCCATTTATTGTGGATTTCAGGTATTCCGTCAATTGAAAAGCCTACATCAACATTATAATTTCTGAAAAATTCAAGGTGGTCTTTTGTAACAAGTGTTCCGTTAGTTATTGTATAGGCTTTGATTTTACCGTTGTAGAGATAATCAGAAATATAAACTATGTAGCCTTTCAAAGCATCAAAATCAAGAACGGGCTCTCCGTTGCCAACAAACCCAAGTTTAAATCCTTGTATGTTTAGCTTATCTATGTGAAGCTTAATATTATCGAGAATTTTATAAACATTCATGTCTTTGTCATGAAGATATTCCAACTTCTCCTGTGATCTGAAATGACAGTATATACAGCTAAGATTGCAGCGATTATTTATACTTATGCAAGCACGATCTATCATTTATTACGCCTTCCTTTCTTCTTATTTCTTGGTTTCTCTCTGCCGGTTTCAAGATATACGTTATAGTGATCTTCTGCGGTCAATCCATCTATGTCAACGATTTTTGTATCTGCACCAGATTTTATGAGTATATCTCTGCATTTTATAAACCCCCAATAACAAGCTTTTATTAATGCTGTATAACCGTTTGCGTCTTGCTGATTTATGCTTGTTCTTTTGTCGGCACAAAGAGCTTTTACAAATTCAACTTTGTTATCCCATGCCGCAACCATTAGCGGCATATTCCCTTCGTTTTTTTCACGATTTATATTCTTTTGCCTCAGCTTTCCGGCATAATGCGGATTTCTGCTTCCGATATTAGGATCTGCATGACATTCATTCAGAAGGAAAATAAACATCTGATAATCATTCATTTGTATTGCGTGCGTCAGCGGAGGAAAATATCTATGCTTACAGTCTCTTTTATTTACATCTGCACCATGCGAAATAAGCCACTTAATCTTCTCTTTTTTTTGATTGAAGCTGGCCTTCCGATTTCGTAACGTTGAAATTAATAGTGTATTTCCGTCGGAAAGATATGCGTTGATCTCGTCTTTATCAGGTGCTGCGATATTAGAATAGTCGTCCGCAAAGTATGCGTCAAGCTCTATCAGACCTTTCATATTAACAAGCTTTTGTTTTGTTATCATGTATTCCTTTAACGTCAAGGCTATCACCCTATTATCACCCTTTAACAGCGCTGAATAATCTGCGTCGTCTGTAATAATATGTACCTCACATTCGTTCACTTTTCCTGCGGATCTGGCTATTGAAATTATCTTTTCATCCTTACAAATAGAACGGTCACCTTTATAATTCATTTTTTTGACTCTGTCACTGTTTCCTATGCTTCGGATTATCTCCCAAGCATTTTTTGCAAGTGTTCCTGATTTTGAATTCTTTATACCTTCTAATTCTCCGATAACAATATCCGGAATTACAACCAAATTGTATTCTTCACCAAGCTCATCTATCAACTGCGGATTTTTCAAAAGCGCCGAGGTATCCGGAACAGCTATCTTCTCTCCCCGAAGAAACAGTTCTGTTTGTTCTTCTGAATACCCCAGTACAGTGCAGTAGGCTCTTGCCCATTTTATCATTGTTTTTGCTTGTACTGATCCTTTCTCGACTCTTGAAAGCGTTGACTTATTATAAACCTGGTAGGACTCATTCCCGTAAGCTGTGAGCATATCCTTCATTGCTTCAAGACTTTTTATACCGTTTTTTTCTCTAAGCTGTTTCATTCGTCCACCCAAAAATTCCATTTTCTCTTTATTCATTTATGCCACTTCTTTATTTAGGGCATCTCTAAAAACCTGCCGTCGTTCAGATGTGCCGTAGGTTTAGTCGGCAGACGGCACTTTAAAATCGCAGGTATACTGACGTATATCAAGATTTTTTGTGCAAGATGACGGCTGAAGATACGGTGCAGATGGGCGGCGTG
>JAFPLH010000021.1 GCA_017402845.1 Clostridia bacterium | reverse complement strand
ATGTGCAATTATCGTATATATACTTCACTGAAAAAGCTATCCTGAAGTGCGGAGTTGTGTTTATCCTATAATTTCAATTTGAAAGCTGCTGCGCAAGTACAAAATGGGCATTATATTCATCATATTATTTTACCAAATATTTATTAAAAAAGCAACTTATAAAGCGGTATTTTTAAAAATTTTATTTATCTGTACTGTATCTTTCTTAATACTCTTGAATTTTCTGCCGAGTTATGATAAAATTTATACGAATTATCAGCGAAAGGAATGAATCAAATGTCCGGACACTCAAAATGGAGTACCATAAAAAACAAAAAGGCAAAAAATGACGGTGCAAGAGCAAAGATCTTCACCAAAATAGGCAGAGAGCTTATTGTAGCTATCAAAGAGGGCGGCAGTGCTGATCCGAATGTAAACTCAAAGCTTAAAGACTGTATTGCTAAGGCTAAGGCAAACAATGTTCCCAATGAAAACATTGAGCGTATCATCAAAAAGGCAGCAAGCGACAGTGACCAGTCAAAATATGAAGCTATTACATACGAGGGTTACGGTCCCGGCGGAATTGCAGTTATAGTTGAAACTCTCACAGATAACAGAAACAGAACAGCAGGCGAAGTTCGTCACTATTTCGACAAGTTCGGCGGCAATCTCGGCACACAGGGCTGTGTTTCGTTTATGTTTGAAAGAAAAGGCGTTCTCATTACCGAAAGTGACGGTCTTGAAGAAGATAAGGTTATGGAAGACGCACTCGAAAACGGTGCTTCTGATTTTCAGGTTGAAACAGACGTTTTTGAGATATACACGGAACCGGAGGATTTCAGCGCAGTAAACGAGGCTCTCACAAAATTAGGCTACACATTCATTGAAGCCGAAATTGAAATGGTACCCGGCAACTACACAAAGCTTGATGACGAGGAGCAGATCTTGAAAATGCAGAAGCTTCTTGACAACCTCGAAGATAACGATGACGTTCAGAACGTATGGCACAACTGGGAGTATGACGAGCCCGCTGAAGTAGACTAATTTTCACAGCTATTCACAACGCCCTTATACTTGTAAGCGCTCCCCCGCGGAGTGCTTACAAAAGCAAAAAAAACAGATGAGAACTTAGCTCTCA
Organism: Clostridia bacterium; assembly: GCA_017402845.1. GTDB lineage: Bacteria > Bacillota > Clostridia > Oscillospirales > Acutalibacteraceae > RUG592. The sequence continues at coordinate 53,144 of JAFPLH010000021.1, read as the reverse complement.
TCTGCTTTTTTCGTTGTCTTTGTTGTCTTTGAAGTTTTAATCCGATTCGTTTTCACTGCTAACACACTTGTCCTCGTTAGACAATACCATTTGAATCCCTTGACTGATCTTGTCATATTCTGCCCGAATTGTTTTTAAATATTCTTTTCCTTCTGGTTCTACAAGATGATAATACTTTCTGAGTCGTTTACCCACGATCTCAACTCTGTCTGCAATAACACCCTTTTCAATTAGGCGGTAAAGTGTTGGATAAAGCGAACCCTCAGGCATTACAAATTTTTCTCCGCTTCTGATTTTCAGCTCATGTGCTATCTGATAACCGTACATATCCCCTTTTTCAAGCAAATAGAGAATAAGCAGTTCAGATGTACCTTTTTTTAAGTTTTCTGATATACCCATAGTCTTTCTTCCTTTGTAATTTTATGTACATTATTTATATCGTTACACCGTAAGCATAAACTCAAGCTGTTATGCAAAGAAGTTAGAGTCTCGGGCAATTAACTCAACCTTATTTGCAAAGCACCCCAAATTAATAGCACTGCTGCGTCACACTCTTAACTCAATAATTCATTCAATTACTATGTGATACAGACAAGCTAAGTCATAAGCTTCACAGTATACAGATAACAAAAGATTATTGTTATATTTATTATACTACAAAGACACAATGATGTCAACAAAAAAATGCATTTGATTATTATTTATCTGTGATATTTTTTACAGTTTGTTCAATTATTGCTTTCACACATTTTTCCTATTGTTTCACAATGCCACACAGCTTTAAAGCCTTAAAGCTGTGTAACGTGACTAATTAATGTTTTCAAGCCTATAATAATTAATATAATTCCACCTGCTATTTCAGATTTTTTCTCAAAACGTGAGCCAAACAGATAACCCGTGCATACGCCGGCTATCGACAGAAAGAATGTAATAATGCCAATTATACCCGCTGACAGTAAAATATTGACGTCAAGCAGCGCAAAGCCTATGCCGGCAGCAAGAGCGTCAATACTCGTTGCAACAGAGAGTGCAAGCAATTCTTTTATGCTTGTATTGTTCAGACGTACTCCTACTTCGTTGTCATTGACTGCTTCTTTTATCATATTAAAGCCGATTGCTCCCAAAAGGAAAAAAGCTGCCCAATGATCGAACGACTTTATTTTCTCGCTGAAGCTGTGCGCTATAAAATATCCCGCACACGGCATTAATGCTTGAAACAGACCGAAAAAAGCTGCTATAATAATAGTATCCCCATGCTTGACCGTTTTCATACCTAAGCCCTTGCACATTGCCACGGCAAATGCATCCATTGACAGTCCAACTGCCACAAACAAAAGCTCTGTTATCCCCATTTTTTCACCTCAGTGTTTTTTTATACTTGTATAATTTTATTTTGGCGATAACAGTTTTATTACTCGCTAAGCTTTGGAAATTTTGACCTTTATAAGTCTGCCTGCCATATGTCTGTACATTTTAAGATATTCTTCAAATGAAACATTTTCATTGAATTTAAGCAGCTCCATTTCAACTCCGAATAAATTTACACTTATTCCGCACTCTGTAAGTCCGTTTTTTAAGTAGAAGTTTTTTCTCTTTATTCTCTGCGATAAATCTTCACAAGGCTTTTTTGTAGTTTCTATTTCAAGTATGATCCTTTTTCCGTCAAACATTTTGCGCGCGTACTCTAAAGCCTTTGAGCCAACTCCTCCGCCCCTAAGCTGCGGCAATACCGCAAGATAGTCTATTAGTACGATATCCTTATATACTACAATGATAAACAATCCGCAAAACTGACCGTTATCAGATATTTCGTAAAGCTCCATTTTCTTTTGGTACTGCCAATACTTCATAAGCAGATACGGTTTTCTTTCGCTGTCGGGAAAAGAGGAGTTATAAAGCTCTTTGAATTTTGCTGTATTCTTTCTTTGTACTCTGCGTATTTCTATCATATAAAACACCGCCCGAAAACATTATACCACAAAAAAATATTTTTTCAAAATCTTTTATTATTTCTGAACCCTTTGGGATATTTTCACTGTTGTTATAAATAGAAGCGCAAATCCGACAAAAAATTTAATAAATGAAAGGACAATGCCCTATGAAAACCAAAAAAAAATGATATCTGCTGTTATCGCTTTATTGCTTGCTGCAAGCAGTCTGCCCTTAGCTGCAAATGCTGCTCAAACAGATAACGCCCCTGATACACCTATCATAGCAGCCGCTGAAAGCATAATCACACACACAGACGACACAACACCCATAATAGAATGCGGCGAATGCGGCGACAACGTTAAATTCGAGATTCATGAAAGCGGCATCTTGTATATTTACGGCGAAGACGCAATGAAAGATTACGTTTTTTCAGATATCGGTACTCAATTTGAAAACATCGAAAAGATCACGACAGCAATAATTGAAAACGGAGTTACAAAAATAGGCGATCATTCATTTTACTATTTCAAAAATCTTGAAAGAGCCGAGATCGCAGGCAGCGTTACAAGAATAGGCACATGGGCTTTCGCTGATTGTGAAAATCTTAAAAGCGTAAAGCTTTCAGAAGGTCTGACATATATTAACGAGTTTGGATTCTGTGGCTGTTCAAGTCTTACCGAAATAAATTTGCCGAGCACTCTCAAAGAAATACAACCCGTGGCATTCGGATACTGTACAAGCCTAAAAAGCATTAACATACCCAAAAGCGTAACTGTGATAGGCATGCTTGCATTCAACCACTGCGAAAGTCTTTTAAGCTTCAACGTCAGCGAACAGAACGAAAAGTATTCTTCTGTTGACGGAGTTTTATACAATAAAGGTGTTACAAAAGTGCTCTGCTGCCCTGCGGGAAGATCTTCTGTTACTATTCCGGATACCGTGCTGACAATAAGCGAAGATGCTTATTATTACTGTACAAAGCTCACAAGCATATTAATTCCCGACGGTGTGGTAAATATTAATGACTATGCATTTTGTGGCTGCACAAGTCTTACAAGCATTGAAATACCTGACAGCGTAACAAATATTTACCCTGCTGCATTCAGCAAATGTACAAGTCTTGACAGCATACGTCTGCCCGCCCGCATTAACGAAATAGATAATGAAACATTCAGCGAATGCACAAGTCTCAGAAGCATAGTAATTCCCGACGGTGTGAAACGCATCAAAGAAAAGGCATTCTTAGAATGCACAAGCTTAAAACATATTGAAATACCCAACAGCGTAACCTCTATCGAAGAAAATGTATTTTCTCAGTGCAGAAGTTTATCTGATGTATATTTCACAGGCAGCGAGGAAGAATGGTTCAATATAGCTTTTTCCGGCGGTAATAATATTCTTCAAAAAGTGACTATTCATTTCGATTCACATATGCCTGAAATTGACGAACCGCACGAGTACAGTCTTATGGGCGATGTAAACGGCGACGGAAAAGTTACAGCAAAAGACTCTATGACCGTTCAGCGTTATGCTATCAAGCTTGATCAGCTTTCAGACGAACAGCTTAAAGCGGCTGATGTAGATAAAGACGGCAAGACTACTTCAAAAGACGCTTTGTACATTTTAAGATATTCTATAAACCTGGCTCAGCTTCCGTAAAAAGCACAGCGATAACGGGGCATTTTCGAAAGCTTTCGGAGATGCCCTTGATTTTTTGTTGTTTTTCGACTTCAATACCTGCAAAATGCAGATAAATAATTATAAAAAAAGAAAAATTTTCAAACATTTTGAACCTTTAGTATAATATCTCCTGTTATTATTAATAGAAGTACTTCAAAACGCACTTTTACAAATTACAACAAACCTACCTCTCATTCATATTCCTTAGACGGTTTGTGACGAGAAAGTACAACGATGAAAGCGAGGGTACAATAATGAACGATCAGACTGTTTACGGAGTTATGATCAGAAACGAAAAAACCTTTGAAAGCATTATGAATACATTCGGAAATTATGTTGCAACCATTATCTACAATGTATCAAAAGGTACTCTGACAAAAGAAGATATTGAAGAAACAACAGCAGACGTTTTTATAACTCTTTGGAAAAACGCCGAAAAGGTGCAGCAGGGCAAGCTCAAAAGCTACATAGGCTGCATTGCAAAAACACGAGCCTTGAATAAGGTAGATTCCGTAAGAAACAAAGCGGTAATAAACATTGAAGATTATGAACTCGAAGACGATTTTTCAATAAGCGACGAAACAGAGAAAAATGACATCACCAAAGAAGTTAGACGAATAGTTGACGCACTGACAGAACCCGACAGAGAAATTCTTATAAGGTTTTACTACTACTATCAGACTGCTTCTGAGATCGCTGAAATTATGGATATGAACAAAGAAACCGTAAAAACAAGACTCAGACGCACAAGAGAAAAAATAAAGATCACTCTTACAGAAAGGGGCTACGCTTTATGAAAACAACCACGCTCAGACGAGAGTTTGACAAAACAGATGTTTTTGAAGATGTAGACGTAAAGTTCAAATCGACCTACACAGGTATCGATATGGAAAAAGTTAAGAAAATGGTATACATGGAAACAAAAGCAAAAGCAAAAACTATCAAATTCAATAAGAAGGTATTATTTAGTCTTATTGCGGCAGTTATTATAATAGCTGCATTAGGCTCTACCGCTATCTATGCTTACGGAGGTCTCGGAACATTCCTGAACTTTTTCAGAGGGGAGTCTGATTCGGCGCCCGTCACACTTCCGCAAAAAGTCGAAATTATGCAAGGCAGCGACTTATACAACATATCGGTAACAGGTCTTACAGGCGACAGCATGAAAACATATATGGCTGTAAACCTCACCAAAAAGGACGGAACACCATTTACCGACGACAATTATACACTTGCAAATCTTTCTTATAATATGGACTCTAACGTCTATGACTGCCGCCTGACAATAAAGGATAAAGACGGCGCTGAAATTTCGGGAATGTCTCCGTGGGTATACTACGAGCTTAGCTCCGACAGAAAGTCTATGGACGTTATGTTCACTCTGCTTACAAGAGGGAAAAATTTAAGCGGCTGCACGGCATATATTGAAAGTGACGCTTTCAATTCAACAAATATACTTCAAGAAATATCCACATACGATACGCCCGAACAGTATCTTGCAGACAGTGAAAACAGAGAGGATATTTATAACAGCTACTACGATAAACACCCTGAATTCGACTTTGAAACAGGCGGCGGTTTAACTTATACGAGAAGCGGTGTGATCCACACAGCGATAGTTCAGACAAAAAAATTCGAGCTTCCCTTTGCAGTAAGCTTTGACTTGAATTTCAGCAGCGACGGACAAATAACTCAAGAGCTTACCGCTGCACAGCTTCCCGACTATATAATGTGTCAGGCAGAATATATTCAGATGACATTGACATCTTTCGGGATCAACCTCAGCGCAAAGTGTACCAGCAACGCTTTGAAGGCTGCACCCGACGGTAAAATATTTGGTTTTCCTGACGACAACACTTCAAAGGTCATTCTTGATGACGGTACACAATACTATCTGTATGTTACAGAGGGACATTACGAAAATACAGAGGGTGACTTCTGCTATCAGGGCGATGTGCTTAATTTCTCATCGCTCCCCGGTCACCCGATATATCCGGAGCTTATTTTGATAGATGTAAACAAAATACAAGAGGTTCTTATTAACGGTGTTACTGTTTATTCAAAGTAATTATAATAAAATCAATTTTAAAAAAAGGACGGTTTGAATTATGAAAAGATCTAACTCCAACTCACTAAAAAAGCTTATGAGCCTATCACTTGCAGCTATTACCTTGACCGCTGCTTTAAATCTGCCGATATTGTCCACAACGGCAGCCGCCGAGGATAACAACAATGATGATACATCTTTGAAAGACGAGTATCTGCTTGCCGACAGTATTCAGGAGGGTACTATCCTGCACTGTTTTGACTGGACATTTGAAGATATTACCAAAGCTTTGCCGCTTATTGCTCGTTCAGGCTTTACTTCAATTCAGGTTTCGCCTGTTCAGGGAAACGGAGAATACGGCACACCGTGGTATTATGTTTATAATCCGTATGGATTTAAGATATTCGACAGTTACGGATATACAGCCGAAGAACTGAAAACTCTTTGTGACGAAGCCGATAAGTACGGTATCAATATTATTATGGACGTTATCGCAAACCACCTCGACAAAAACATGGTTTCAGTATTTGACAATAGACTTGTAAATGACGAATATTGGCACGAACACCACAATATCCAGGACTACACCAACAGAGAACAAATAACAAACGGCAGTCTTGACGGACTATATGACCTTAATACCGAAAACGAGCTTATTCAGCAAATGGTATATAACTACACACAGGAGCTTAAAGATTTAGGCGTTGACGGTATAAGGTGGGACGCTGCAAAGCATATTGCACTTCCGAGCGAGGGCAGCGATTTCTGGAAAATTGCAGCAAATAACGGACTTTATAACTACGGTGAAATACTCACAGGTCCGACAGACGATAAAAATAACGATCACCTTATGGCAGAGTATACCGAGTATATGAGCGTAACCGACAGTACATACTCAAACACGCTTACAGAATCTTTTTACAGAGGAACTGCTCCCGAAATTACAGGCAACTGGACAGACAGAGGCGTTGCTAAAGATAAGCTTGTATATTGGGGTGAGAGTCACGATACATATTCAAACAACTGGACTACCGGCGGTACAACCAATATAGATCAGAACATTATCGACCGCGCATATTCCGTTGCCGCCGCACGAGAGGGCGCAACCTCGCTTTACTTCTCACGTCCGTTTGCATTTGATAAAGACGAAATATATATTGGAGAGAAAGGCTCTGAGCATTTCTCATCACCTGAGATAAGCGCAGTTAATCATTTTCACAATGCAATGGCTGGCAAGAAAGACTGCTATGCAGTTAGCAACAACTGTTCTGTTGTTACCCGTGAAAACGGCGGTGCGGTAATAGTATGCGGCAGCTCAAGCGGTGAAGTTTGCGTTGAAAACGCAGGCGGCTTTGTAAAGCCCGGCACATACAAAGATGAAATATCCGGCAACACCTTCACAGTAACAGATGAAACTATTTCCGGCACTGTAAGCGAATGTGGAATAGCCGTTGTGTATGACTCCGAATTTTCAGGCAGAGTTTATACAGACTACAACAAAGAGGAATGGTTTTTTGAATCAATAGACGTTGCTCTGCACTGTCGTGATACGGTGTCTGCTTCTTACACACTGGTGAAGCATTATATATCAGGTGAAACCGAAACAGAAGAAACAGAAACCGCAGAGTATAAAGACGGAGATGTTATTACGTTAAGAGGCATTGGTTATGATCCTGCTTATTTCGTGCTTACTCTTACCGGTATTAATGAGAAGGGAAGAACATTGTCTGAAACTTATACATTCTACCATACTATATATGAAAGAACAGAACCTGATACTCTCCATACTCCCGGATATATCACCTTTGACAACATAAAAAAGCAATGGGAAAAGGTATATATTTATGCTTATGACGATCAATCGGGCGAACCCATAACAAACGGCGAATTTCCCGGTCAGCTTATGACTGAATTCGGTACCGGCTATTATACATATCAGATTCCAGAACAGTTTGAGGGTAATTATAATATCCACATTGTATTCAGCAATGAAAAGGGAGAAAGAATAGACAAAAACCCTGCAAAAAATAATGTATGCGATCTGATCGTGTCTTATAATTCATTTAGTTTATACTCGTCCTCTGACTCTTGGCTTTCAAACTATCTCGGATTGTTAGGAGATTATTATACAGACGGAAAAATTAATGCAAGAGATGCTCTCGAAGTATTAAGAATAACTCTGTTACTCGGCGATTACATGGGTTCCTGGCTTGCTGCAGACGTAAACAAAGACGGAGATTTAAACGCCAAAGACTCGCTTCTTATACAGCGTTATTCTCTGAAGCTTTCAAAAAATGAGTATATAGGCACACCGGTATTATTAGACTTTTTCTACTAAATCCTAATGCAACACCTCGCAAATCCGTAAGGCTGTCTTTTTGAGGTATCGCCTTAACCTCTCCATTCTCCGCAGAAGCTCATTTTTGCGGAGAATTTTTTGTACTCTTGTAGAAAGCCTTATTATGTGATACAATTTAAAAAACAGCCTTGCAGCTTTTTTGATATTAATATTTTTTATGAGGGATTCAGTTTATGCTTGATATATATTTAATGGGTACAGGCGGCACAATGCCCCTGCCCGAAAGAGCGCTCACCGCTTTGCTTGTAAAATACAAAGGAAAAGGAATACTGATAGATTGCGGCGAGGGTACGCAGACTATGATACGAAAACACGGTCAATCGCTGTACAGCATAGATATTATACTGCTCACGCATTTTCATGCCGATCACGTTTCCGGCTTGCCCGGACTTTTACTGTCTGTTGCAAAAGCAGAAAGAAAAAAACCCGTTGTAATAATAGGACCTAAAGGCTTAAAGACAGTTGTTTCTTCGCTATGCATTATTGCCCCCGGACTGCCCTTTGAGGTCATACTTTGCGAGCTTACCGAACGCGAGCAGTCTTTTTCCTTTGAAGATATTCGTATAACAGCTTTTGCCGCCGAACATTCCGTCCCCTGCTGCGGGTACTCGATAAATATAGACAGAAAGCCCCGATTTGATGTGCACGCCGCAAACGCACTCGGCATTGACAAAAAATTCTGGAAAACTCTGCAAAACGGAGAAAGCGTAATATCAAACGGTATTGAGTATACTCCGCAAATGGTTTCAGGCAAAGAAAGAAAGGGACTGAAAGTCACCTACTGCACCGATACAAGACCTATTGACAGTATTGCATTCTATGCAAAAGACTCAGACCTGTTTATCGGTGAAGGTATGTACGGTGATAATGACAAAATGCAGAAGGCTCTTGAAAATAAACACTCACTTTTTGCCGAAACTGCCCTTTTAGCAAAAAAAGCAAACGCAAAAAAACTGTGGCTTACGCATTTCAGCCCGTCACTCAGAGAACCCGAAGCATACCTTTCAAAAGCTGCCGATATTTTTCCGGAAACTATTATTCCGGGCGAGCTTGAAAGCATTACTCTGAAATTTGAAGAAAAATGATCTGTTATTATGCTTCACCTGTCATATTAATAAATCTTAATACGACGTCTAAGCAGACAAGACCGCTTTCTACACACGAACGAAAACTTGATATAAAGGGCACAACAGAAAAATTTTTGTTGCGCTTTTCACAATACTATGATATAATTATAAAAATTCTTTTACTGTTAATATAAGCTGGTGATATTATGAAAATTCAAGAATCGGCAGAAAACTATCTCGAAACTATACTTATACTGCAAAGTAAAAAAACGGCTGTACGCTCAATAGATATCGTAAACGAATTAGGCTTTTCAAAACCGAGCGTCAGCATTGCAATGAAAAATCTCAGGCAAAACGGTTATATCGAAATGGACTCAAAGGGCTATATTACCCTTGCGGATACGGGCAGAGAAATTGCCGAAAGAATTTTTGAAAGACACACATTTATTTCTGAGTGGCTCAAAGATATTGGTGTAGACTCGCAGACTGCAATTGAGGACGCTTGCAGAATAGAACACGTTATAAGCGCAGAAAGCTTTGAAGCAATAAAAAAGTATGTAAGAAGCAACTCCGACAAATAAATAATTAATAGGCAGTTGTTAAGGAATAACTAAACTATGCAGTATTTTGAAAACTATACATTGTATGAAACAATGTACATATTTATAATATACAGCTTTATAGGCTGGTGTACAGAAGTCGTATATGCTGCGTCTGTACACGGTAAATTCATCAACCGTGGATTTGATATCGGCCCTGTATGCCCCATTTATGGATTCGGTGTTCTGTCTGTGCTTTTGTTTTTAGAGCCAGTCAAAGATCAATGGGCTTTGCTGTTTGTTTTGTCGGCGGTATTCACTTCTATGATAGAATTTTTCGGCGGATTTCTGCTCGAAAAGTTTTTCCATGAAAAATGGTGGGATTATTCAAACGAACCCTTCAACATTAAGGGATATATATGCTTAAGGTTTTCTCTGCTGTGGGGCGGCGCTTGCGTATTGGTGATAAATGTTATACACCCTACTATAATGACTGCAATTCACCTGCTGCCTATGAGGATAGGTGTTATAATTCTCATATTGCTTTATACGGCACTGTTTTCTGATGTTACAATAACTCTGATAAACCTTATGAAAATCAGAAAGCATTTGCTTGCTACACAAGAAATTGAAAAAGCGCTCAGCAAGCTTTCAATATCTATCGGCACAAATTTAAGCGGCAAAACTCTTGATATTATCGAAAGAAGCGATGAGCTTAAAGATTGCTTTGAAGAAAAAGAAACCAAGCTGAAAGCAAACATTTCCGAAAAGCGTGCAGAAGCAGAAGAACTTCTCGAAAAGTTAAAAGAGAATATGTCAGAAGCAGAAAAATACAGCGTGCATATACGCAAAGCCTTTCCTAATATCGGAAAAGGTAAATACAAACATATTTTCAAGAAATAAAAATACGAGGCAGCTACGAAAAATAGCTGCCTCTTTCCTATTTGTCAATACGGACTTTTTATGTGATTATTTTCCGTAAACTTCCCACTTATACTCCCACTTTTTCTCGGAGTTCCAATCTGTCGGAACATAGAAGTCTTTGCCTTCTTCACCGGCAGAGTTAATTGTGCAATTGCCCTTCTTGCCCATTATTTCCGGACCTGCTGTGAATAAGAAGCAAGCAGTTCCTGCCTCTACATCATCAGCAAATGTAAAGGAATAAATGTTGTCTGCACCGGCAACGGGCTCAAGCTCAATAAAAGCATTGTTAAGACCTGTTGAACCCCAGCCGTGAATGTATACTGTTTCCCACTCTGTCTGAGAATTATCAAAGTAAATAGTTCTCGGCATAACAGCGCCTGTTACGTTAGGATCATACACAAAATATGAGCCTTTTCCGTCGCCTGTCATTTTGTAAGCGTTGTAAGCATCTGAAATTGCTCCGCAGTTCCACTTGTTGTAAGCCTTGGTTACATCTGTTTCATAAGGATCTGTTCTGTAAATCGAAAGATTTGTCCAGCCCTTAGGCAGATCAATAAAGCTATACTTAGAGTTATCATCTTCCGGAGATTCCTTTGTCATTTCAAGCGCTGCCTGAGTATCGTTGTTTACAAGCCAGAGCTTTGCGCCGTAATCGAAGATCCAGCCGCAGTCGTCAACAGCATAGAATATTTTTCCTGTTCTCGGAATATCGCTGTCGGTATCGTCTGTATCAGAGCTTTCTCCGCCGTAAACAAACTCTGTTCCGATAAGTGCGTTTGAACCGAGCGACAAAGTATACTGCAAAATAGCAAGTGCGTCTTTACTTTGAACTTTGCCGTTCAAGTCAACGTCTGCCTGAGCTATCTGCTCATCTGTGAACTTTTCAAGATTTATCGAGTTTCTGAGTACAAGCAAAGAATCCTTACTCTGAATCTTGCCGTCGTTGTTTACATCACCGTATACAAGCACAACACCGTCAGGCATATATCTCTGCCACTTGTTGTTGCGATAGATCATGCTGTCATACTCAACGAGATGTCCCTTTTGTGAAGTCTGATGTGCGCCGCCGTCGCTGAATATTACTCTTGCCTCGCCCACTTCAAGCTGTGGCGGAAGCTCATAGAAATAAAGGTTCTTTTCTTCGTCAAAATCCATTACAAGACCGGGCCAAGCGCCGTTGCTGAAGGAATCGTACAAATTGCCGTCGTCGTCAAATCTCTCATAGAACGCATAAACGCAAACATCTTTGAAGTTTCTTGTCGTATTATCGAAGTATACGAATACGCCGGTGCCGCTGCCTGCCTCTTTTGTATACTTATGCGATTCAGTTGTAGTTTTTTTGCCGTCTGTGGCTGTTGCTGTAATAGTGATAACATCGCCCGGCTTTGCGTTTTCGCCTATCGTAACTGTTGCTGTATCGGTGAATTCTACCGGAGTACCGTTATCAACCGAATATGTACCGCTTGTTGCGTTTTCAAGAGTAAGAGTTACATTAAGAGTATTAGTCTTAAAGGAAGTATCTTCTTTTGAGAAAATAGTTCTCGGATTAGTTGAAGCGTCTGCATAAACAACTGCAACACCGCTTGAACCTACCGTACCGGAAATAGTGCCTGCCGAAACGGTAAATGTATTGCCTGTTATTGCGTCTTTATACTCGCCGTCTTTCATACCGTTAGCAGCTACCTGTATATCAGATGTACCGCCAATATTTACAAGTACGATACCGCTGTCGCCTCTCTGTACAGCAACAACATCACCGTCATTATATATCTCATCAGCAACACCGATAAACTTATTATGGAAACGGTTTACTTCTGTTACTACGGTATTTTTCCAAGCTGAACTGCCTGCATATCCCATAATAACATTAGGACGTGCAAAATACAAAGCCTGTGATTCACTTCTTGAAGCAACTATCGCCCATGCTTTAGCGATATCGTCATCAGAAACATCTGCTGTATTTGAAAGTCCGGCAGAACCCGACTGTCCCATATAAGTATCATGCGATTCAGCCCAGAGAACATAGTTTGAATGTGCGTCGTCATAGTGGTACTGCTGCGCTCTAACAACTTTTGCTGCGTCCTTTTTAACTATCTGTACAAGAGTAGCGTCACCCGTTACGTTATCTGTGATGTTGAGATATTTTGTATAATCTGTAATACTTCTGCCCGTACCGGGAGTATTAAGAACTTCACCGTAGCAGAAAAGATCAACGCCCTTTTCTTTTGCGTAATCAGTTGCGGTATTAACTACATTAGGCCAGAAATCCGACGCAAACTCACCGTCTGCCGGTGTTTCGATATGCTTAGCTGCGTCAAAACGGAATCCGTCAACACCACAGTCTATACATTCTTCAAGCAAGCTGATAACTCTGCCCTGAATGTATTCATCACCGGTATTCAGATCGGGAACACCGTCCAATGTACCTTGAACTATATACTCGACCTTTGAATCGTCAACCTTCTTTTTGAGCTGGTGGAAATACTTGTCGGTATTTGCATATATTTCCGGTTCATAGTCTGCAATACCTGTATAGTATGTGTATGGATCGCCGGCCTCGTTGTTTGCCATATGGTTTGATACGATATCACAGATGATCTTGATACCGAATGTATCAGCTTTGGCACAAAGGTCTGTGAGATCTTCTTTAGTACCGAGCCAGCTTTCCTTTGCAACCGAGAAGCTAAGCGGCTGATAGAGCTTCCACCATTGACCGGCGGTGTCTTTTGAGTCGCAGTAGTTTTTTGGCTGCTGAACGGGAGAAGTCTGCACAGCGGTATAACCTGCCTCGGCTATTGCCGGCAAATTCTCTTTGATCGTTTGATACGACCAGTTGAAAGCGTGAAGTATAACGCCCTCGGAAGTTTTTTCCGCAAGACCATAGTCCTCGGCAATATTATCTTCTGCGGCGGCGCTCATGCCCATTGCAGACATACCGGACGCAAGAAGCGCCAGACTAAGGATTGCGCTAAGTAATTTTTTACCCATAATATCCTCCTTATATTTATGATTCGGGCGTATGACCGCCCCATATATACATACTTATTATACTAAATTTCCTGATATATTGCATTAACATTTTATAATGAAAATTTAACTGATATTTTGTGCATTATTTATACATAAGATGTATATGAAAAGAAAAACCGATCTGATAAACAGACCGGCTTTCCCATTTGAGAAATATTCACTTGTTACTGTTTTTCAACATCTTCTTTTGTTTCCGTGGAAAACTTAGGCAAAAACTTTTTAAGCGCTTTATTCAGCGGTACTATCAAAAGCATTGCACCAATTACAGCGACCGTCTGATTAATACCCGAAGTAATCATTTTCGGTACAACTGCGCTTACAGCCGGTGCAAATGCGCTGCCTTCAAGCATAAGCTTAATGATACTCTCAGCAATATAAAGCGTCCAATATGTTAATGCGCCGCTTACTGCTGCAATAAGATTTCTTTTTGTAGAAGTCGCCTTTGCCCCACCCGAATTTGAAATAGCGCCGCATACAAAAGCCATAAGAAAGAACTTTATAAATGTAAGCGGCGCACTTGTAATATACACCGGATCAAACAGATCATAAAGTCCGTTTCCTATTCCGCCGGCAAGACCGCCGAAAACTCCGCCAAAAAGCATTCCTGCAAGAAGTACAAGAATATTGCTGACTTTAAGCATTGTCTGTCCGGCAGGAGTAGACACGGGTATCTTCAAAAAATAAGTAGATACAAAGATCATAGCTGCCATTACGGCTGCAAATACATAATTTAAAAATTTTTTCTCTTTCAATTTCATAAAAAACACCTCTTCTGGCTGTATTATACACCAAAAGAGGCACTTTGTAAAAGCCGTTATTTATATTTTTAAAGGGTACAGATCATTCTGTGACCGGATTCTCACCGTCAAGCCTTCTGTTTAGCGGTAATACAAGCTCATCGATACTTTCACTTATCATATCATGGGCTTGCTGCTGCGTGACAAAATTCTGCGTATCTATCTGATCGACTATCTGCTGAGTGATATTTGTTATGTATGTATCGGCATATACATTGACTTCGTTTATCTTATCGTCAAGCTGCTGAAGCACCGTAGGCGAATACTGCCCCGACAATTCTTCTATCGACTCGAAAATCTCTACCGTCGCTTTCGGGCTGTGCCATATCTCGTCATTTTCAGATATTGCTTTTATCTGTATAAATGCGATACCCGACGAGAAAATATGCTCTGCTTTTATCTGCCACATACACAAGTTGTTTTCTCTTTCAAGCAAAACAGAGTTTGTTCTGCCGTCCTCAAACTCTATGTACAAAACGTAAGTATAATTATCTGCGCTCGGATCCTGAATATCAAAACTAACTGTATTTACCTTGCTGTCGCCGTAAAAGCCGATCACCCTTTCTTCCTGCGGAATAAAAATGTTTCTTCTGCTTACTGTTATCATATATTTTCACCTCCTTAAAAACCAATTCAAAGCTTTAATAAAATGTATACTATTATGCAAAAATCTATTTAAAAATTTTTTTAAATACTTATTGACAGTTCAGAATACGCATGCTATAATCTATTTAAAGATTATTTTAAATAGATTCAGAGGTGAACCCGATGGCGATACAGCAAATTCTTTCGGCATTGTCCGACAACGAACGCAGAAGGATCATAGAGATACTAAAGAAAGGCAAAATTTCTTCGGGAGATCTTGCAAAAGAAATGAATATGACTCCGCAGGCATTGTCTTACCACTTAAAGAAACTAAAGCAGGCAGAGATCATATACGAAACCAAATGCAAAAACTTCATCTACTATGAGCTTGATCTCACCATTTTAGATGAGCTTATCATCTGGCTTGACGCACTTAGAAAGGAAGATCACAATGAAAACAACGACACATAAGATCATCATAATAACGATAACGGTATTCTTTATAGTAACGTCTGTAACCGCACTTTTCTTTATGCCTGATACTGTTCCTGTTCACTGGGGCGCAAATGGTGACGCAGACCGCTTCGGAAAGAAATATGAATCACTATTAGCACCGCTTATGGCAGTAATAATATGTATAGGAATGCTTTTCTCAGCAAAATACGGTACAAATAATAAAGAGAACAAAAACGACAACGAAAAACTTCTGTATATTGTATGCGAATGTTTATTGTCGATACTATTTGTTATGAATATATACGTTTTGTATGCAATGATAAACAACATTCAAAACCTCTATACCATGAAGATAGACATAGGAAAGCTTACCCTTGTATTGTTCGGCTTATTAATGGTAATATCAGGAAACTTTATGCCAAAAGCAAAGAAAAATCCATATATAGGCTTCAGAACACCCACAACAATGAAAAATGACGACGTTTGGAAAAAGAGTCAGCGTTTTGCAGGTATAAGCTTTATAGCAGGCGGTTTTGTTAATATAATAGCTTCAATATTCTTAACCGGTGTACCCTGTTTATTTGTACTTATGGCTGTAATATTGGTTGTTATCACATCAGGACTTATATACACATCAAAATTTAAAGACAAAGACAAAGATAAATAATAACTATACAAATAACAAGGGTACGACCGAAAAGATCGTACCCTTTATTTTTTTCTCAGTGGTATCAATAGAGTATAACAAGCTTTTATTGCATATTCAAACTGCACAAAGACAAAATTAAGTTTTCGCTCAAGCCTTTTTCAAAAGGCTTGCACGGTTCTAAGGGGCAGCGAGTCTCGCCTGCTGGCTCGGTCGGTGCTTCTGCTTCGCAAAGTTCTCCACCGGAGAACCGCACCCCCTTAGCCGCCGGAGCCACACTCCAGCCCTTTTAGGGGTGAATTTCAAAAACAGTATAAACGACTGTTTTTGAAAGAGGGGCATTTTGGCAGAAAACGCCCCTTAGTACTGTTTTACATCAAAGCTTCCCCGCCGCTTCAAGGCGGCGCAAAAAAGCTTAACAACTATAATACAAAAATAACATTACCTTTTGCTCAGCCTTCAACACACACTTCTAACTTATACCGGCTCACCGTTATAGTAATGACCGCCCTCGCCGTCATTGTAAATAACACCGTCATCATAACAATAGAAAGAATATCCGCCTGTGTAGTCATTTTCAAACCAATAACCGTTTGTACTGCCTGTGTTCTCTCTTGTACGTGATGAAGTTTCTTCTCTTTGGCTGTCAATATTCTCATACTCGTTTTCAGAGTCGGTTTCTTCTTCGTTCTCGCTGTCCTCGCTCTCGCTGTCAGAAGTAAGTCCTCCGGTAACTTCTTCATGCTTATATACGATAGTAGCGTCAGGCAAAGCATAAAACAGGTCTTCATACTCAGACTTTGTTATGCCTGTATCTGCAACGTCAAGAAAAACTAATCCTGTACAGTTAGTAAGATTTTCAAAATCTGTGATCTTGTTGCCGCTTACATCAAGCTTTTCAAGGAACGTCATACGCTTCAAGAAATAAACCTCTGTAATTTTTGTGTTTGACAAATCAAGCTCAACAATATTTGTAATATTTCTTATGGGACGTACAGTATCTATCTTTGAACCCGAAAGCTTCAAGGTACTAAGATACGTCATATTCTCAAGTACCGAAATATCTTTAAGGTTAGGCATTTTTAGCTCAAGATTTCTCAGATCGGTAAGCTCCTCAAACGAACTGATATCAGAACATTTGTCGGTTGAAATATACAGATCCTTCATCTTTCTGAGATCGTGAAGCGGCGACAGATCGTCACAGCTTTTTGCGTCTACTTTAAGCACCTGAAGCTTGCGCATATACTTAACAGGACTTATCGACTTTACATCACCGCCCGTTATCATAAGCGATTGCAGGTTTTTAAGCGAGCTTAACTTTATAATATCGGAAATATTATTGTAAGAAAGATCAAGTGATTTAAGCTGAATGAGATCGCTTACATTACTCAGATTATCAAAACCACAGTCTGAAAGAGTAAGGTTTTTAATTTGCGTCAAAGAATTAAGTGCGGAGTAATCATTTATTCTACAACCTGTAAGCGTTAATGTTTCCAGATATGGACACTCTAAAAGCGGAGCAAGAGAATCAATTTCTGTATCAGAAAGCTCGATTGTTGTTACAGCCTTGTTAAAGAATACATTACCGAAAATGAACTCCTCTTTAGCAAGCGGACTTTCGTTAGCAGGAATATCGTTTGAATCTATTACGGTAACATGACTTACAACAGCAACAGAAGAAACGTCATTATTGTCGCTATCCCCATTTTCCGAAGATTGTTTGTCACATGCCGAAAGCACGGGCAGAACCATTGCCGAACAAAGGCAAACACTAATGATTTTATACAGCTTATTCATATTCATACCTCAACACCGATATTATTAATACTGATAATCGTCATAACCGTAATCATCGTAATCGTTATAAGCGTAATTATCGTAATTATTATTATTGTTGTCGTCCTCGTAGTAATAATCGTATTGCTCGCTGTCGTCACTATCACCACTGTCATCTACGGTACTCGTCACATCATTTTCGCTGTCATCGCTCTGAGAATCACTGTTGTCAGAATCCTTATCGCTCTGTGAGTCGGTATCCTCATCTTTTACTCTGTTAAGCTCCTCGTCTGTGATGATATAGCTGCTTGTTACATGACAATCTTTAAGCCAGATCATTATCTTTACTACGTCTGCACGAGAAAGACTCGAATCTGTTACATTAAGCTCTTTAAGACTCAAAAGCTCCATAAATACCTTTTTATCTTCGGGATTTATAGCTGTAAGGTCAAGCTCCTCAATGTCTTTGAGATCTTCAAGGAACGAAAGATCTGATACCATATTACAAGAAATACTGAGCCTTTTGAGCGACGAAAGCGACGCCAGCAAAGAAGCGTCTGAAATAGCGTTGCTGCCGAGGTTCAGTGTTGTAAGGTGGTTAAGACTTGCAAGCGGAGAAATATCACTGATAAGATTAGACTCAAGATTGATGTTTTCAAGCTCTCTGCATCTTTCAACAGCACTAATATCATTGATAAGATTATTTGTAAAGTTGATCGTTTTAAGCTTCGTAAGATTCTCCATACCGTTAAGGCTGGTAAGATTAGCGTTGATGATCGAAAGATTTTCAAGCGAAGTAAGACCTGTTATAGACGTCAGATTCTTCATATCACTTGTACCGATAACAACTGTTTTCAGTTTTGGCAGTCCGCTTAAAAATTCGAGATCGGTCAGATTAGACGACAATACGCCGAAGTACTCAAGGTTAGTGCATTTTGAAATAGTTTTGAGATCATCTTCGGTAAATGTCACATCACCGAGCTGAAGCTCTGTAACATTTTCTTTAAATGTAATATTGCCGATTTTGTACTCCTTCAAGGCTAATGACGGAGTATCAGAGGTAGCAATATTTTCTGTAACAGAATTACTTGCAGCGTCTTCTGTTTCGTTTACCTCATTTTCATTTTTACAGCCTGCAAACGAAAGCACCATACCAACGGCAACCGCAGCGCAGACTACTCTGTTTATATATTTCATGGGGAACATCTTCCTTTCGGTAGAATAATACACAATATATAAGTTTTATTATAATACAGTTACCGCATTAAATCAAGAAAAACAACAAACCTTTAACAATTTCTGCAAAAATATCACATATAGTTAATATCGTGTTCACGATATAACCATTATGTACCAAATTTTTTCGTTTGCTGCACCTTTTGTAAACGCTTCTGCGCAGGCGGTAAAGCATTAAAGTGTGGTGTACAAAATACGTCTGCCGTTGGCAGTAAAAACATTACTCGTAAATTTCAACAAACTTCTTCATTACCTCAACCGAACGCAGAGAAGCCATTTTCAAGAACTCGTTATAGTCGAGGTGAGAATTATCGTCGCCGCCGTCAGAAATAGCACGCATTACAGAGAACGGAATTTTGTTTATATAACAAACCTGTGCCATTGCGCCGCCCTCCATTTCGCAGGCAACTGCACCGAAGGTTTGCGCAAGCTCTTTTTTCTTTTCGCAGTCATTAATAAAGGAGTCACCTGAAGCAATAGTGCCCGAATGTGAGTTTATACCCATAGATTCAACGCATTTTTTTAGTACGGCGCTAATTTTTTCATCTGTTTCTATATATACCTTATTAATACCGGAAATAAGTCCTTTTTCGTCGCCTAAAGCCGTTGTATCAATATCATGCTGAACAAGCTTTTCTCCTATAACTACATCTCCGATTGAAAGCTCCTCGCAAAGTGAGCCGGCAACGCCCGAATTAATAATGATTTCAGGTGAGAAGCCGAGGATCATAGTCTGAGCGCACATAGCCGCAAAAACCTTGCCTATTCCGCAAACGGCAGTAACTATTTTCTTGCCAAACAGATCTCCTCTTACAAAACTAATACCGCTGAGGGTAAGAGTTTCTTTGTTCTCCATCATTTCGTTGATACCCTCAATTTCAACCTTCATAGCACCGATAATGCCTATCTGAACTTTACACTCCATACTCAAATTTCACCCTTTTTATTTATTTTTGGCAATACCGCACAAAGCCGTTAGGCGGTCTTTTTGAGATGCTGCCTTTTGTATAACGCAAAAAATAAAAACCGCTGACAAATGTAAAAAACAAAGTCAGCGGTTTGGTGCCGGTGGCCGGACTCGAACCGGCACGGTATCGCTACCGGTGGATTTTGAGTCCACTACGTCTGCCAATTCCATCACACCGGCTTAGTTGGCGGAGAGATGGGGATTCGAACCCCAGATACGGTGGTAACCGTATACATGATTTCCAATCATGCTCCTTCGGCCAGCTCGGACATCTCTCCATTGCTTAACAGCACTATCATATTATAGCCTGTTAAGCTGAATTTGTCAATACTTATTTACCGAATTTTTTCAAGAAATTTTTCGCAAAGCTATTGTTGTCGCCCTGCGGCTGACTATTCTGACTTTGAGTTCTGTTTGCGCCCGAAGGCATTGTATTTCCATAATTACCCGACGAATAACCGCTTGACGGTTTGTTAAAGGACGAAGCACCGCTCGGTGCGCTCTGCTTCATAGCACGATACGATTCTTGTGTATAAGACTGTATCGGACGTCCTACTGTATTGGGCAGATTGATAGCAACGATATTGTTTCTCATCATGAAGCCGGATATCTGACCGAGCATTTCTTTACATTCAGCGATTTCCTTATTCTCGAAATACAATATAGCACGACAACTGCCGCCCTCCATTTTTACGGGGAACTTTTCATATTTTTCTGTGAGCGAGGCTGCAAACTCAACAAACTCATCACCTACATTCTGAGTAAGCTGACCGTAAAAAATTATCTCTATATCGTCTTTCATCGGATTAAGCATTTTTCCTACAACATTATATCCGTGATAGATCGTTGTGAACATATTCTCCGATATTTTATTAACGCCCATTAAGAATATCTGCGTAAGCTTTTCTACTACCTTATACTGTTCAAACGGAACTTTAGGTTCTTCATAAACAGGCTGCTGCGGTTTTGGCTGCGGTGCAGGCTGTTGTTGTCTTTGCTGCTGCATCACGGGCTGTCTTTGCTGCTGCATAGGCTGCTGCGGCTGCGGTGCAGGTGCCGGCATTGGCTCCGGTTCGGGTTCTTCGGGTTGTAAAGCAATTGCGCCGAATCCGTTGCTTATCATAAAGTTGCAAACTGCGCCCAAGCGTTCTTTTACAGCCTTTGCGTCAAGACTGCCTATATCAAGCAGTATGCTTATGAACTTATCGGAAAATCTGAATTTTGCATGACCGAACTTTTCGTCATACTCCTCAACAAATGTTTTTGCCTGCTCCTGACTTTCAAGGAATACATTTCCGTAAAAGAAAAATTCAACTGTCGGAATACTCGGCACAATTACCTTTCCTCGAACCTCATATCCCCAAAACAATGCAGTGAACGTCTTGTTGTTTACCATTTCAACGCCCGACGCAACAAAAACGCCTTCCAAATCCATTACTTGCATTTTGTTCACTCCTTATATTTTAAAAATTATCTTCGTTATTTTCTCGCAGACGTTTCTGCGCAATATCTCAAAGTATATTATACCACAGATTTTTTTGATAAAAATTAAATTTTGTTTAACATTTATCAAAAATTACACAAAATCTTCAAAATTTTCATTATAGAGTCTTGATCTTGTAATAAAGAAATGTACCTTCTTGTCAAGCTCTTTTTCCATAATATCTGTAAGCAGCATAGGATTTATATTTTTCTCTATACCCGCCGGCAAAACAAGCGTAATTTTTACCCCTGTGTCCATACGCTCGACATTATACCTCACAATATTTTCTTTCAGGTCAATTTCTTTTAAGGTGCCCTTTTTTGTTTTCTTTTCGGTAATGATATGCTCCCTCTTAAAAAAATCAGAGATAAAGTCGTATAGTTTATCACTATCGTACTCACGGCATTCGCAGCTTATATCGAAAAGCGCATATACTATCTGTGCAGGCTTCATTACAGGAGCGCAGACATCATACACATGAATACCCTCGGGCAAACAAGCGTTGAGTTTATCTGCAATTTCGTTTATGGGGTACTCCTCGTCAGTCAGTTTTGCGTCAAAGGATTCATAATCACCCTTGAAACCCAAAGAAAGAGGCAGAGAAAAAGACACATACATTCTCGAATTAAAACCCTCAGTATGCCAGAACGGAACGCCGGACATCTGCATAGCTCTCATTACCGCACGATTCACGTCAAGGTGAGAAATATATCTGCACGCACCGTCTTTTTTATACCATACTCTTATGTTTTTCAAAGCATACACCTCCCCCGTATTTAGCAGCGCCGCAGCCTGAGCATTTTTCACGGCAGTTAGGCGTTGGAGTATTGGCATACGCCTTTTTACATTCTGAAAGCAAAAAGCTTTTACTTACTCCGTAATCAATATGATCCCACGGCAAAAGCTCATCAAATGATCGTCTGCGTGTTACATAGAAATCGGGATCCAGTCCGCAGTCTTTTATCACCTGTATCCAACCGTCAAAATCGAAGCAATCGTCCCAGCCGTCAAAATGGAGTCCTCTGTTTACAGCTTCTTCTATCACGGCGCAAAGGCGTCTGTCGCCACGTGCAAAAACTCCCTCCAAATAGCTCACTTTAGCGTCGTGATAATTATATACGATCTTCCTTGATGTAATATTGTTTTTCAAGGCTTTCTGTTTTTCGTATGTTTCTTCAACGGCAGTTTGCGGCTCCCACTGAAACGGCGTAAACGGTTTTGGTATAAAAGCAGATGTACTGATCGTAACCTTAACCTGTTTACCCTTTTGTCTGTTTTCGTTTTTGTAGTATGTATTAACAACTGTCTGAGCAAGATCACCGATACCCAGAACATCATCAAGAGTTTCGGTAGGCAGACCTATCATAAAGTAAAGCTTCACAGCAGTCCAGCCGCCCTTAAACGCAACCGAGCAAGTATTTACAAGCTCCTCCTCTGTCACGTTTTTATTTATAACATCTCTCATACGCTGAGTACCTGCTTCGGGGGCAAAGGTCAGACCGCTTTTTCTTACGGTTTTCAGCTTAGAAAGAATCTTCTCGTCAAAGCCGTCTACTCTCATTGACGGAAGCGACAAGCTCACGCTTTCTTTTAACGACCACTGAGTCAAGCGGTCAAGAAGCTCTCTTATCTGCGTATAGTCGCTTGACGACAACGACGAAAGCGATATCTCATCATATCCGGTATTTCTGCATAAAGCGTGACATTGTTTATCTATCGTATCAGGTGATTTTTCTCTCACGGGACGATTCAAAAAGCCTGCCTGACAAAATCTGCACCCTCTTATACACCCTCTGAAAATCTCCTGTACAACACGATCGTGTATTATCTCAATAAGCGGTACTACAAACTTATCGGGATAATAGACCTCATCGAGCTCCATAATAATACGCTTATGTATTTTTGCCGGTACTCCCTGCTTCGGAGTAAAAGCTTTTAGTGTACCGTCGTCGTTATACTCGACAGTATACAACGAAGGAACATAAACGCCTTCTATCTGTGAGCATAAGAACAGAAATTCTTCTCTTGATCTGCCCTCATCACGGCATTTTCTGAAAAGCTCGATCACCTCAAGATCGACTTCTTCTCCCTCGCCTATGAAAAACAGATCAAAAAAATCAGCCAACGGCTCAGCATTACAGGCACAAGGACCGCCTGCAGCAACGATTTGTTTAAGACCTTTGCGGTCACATGATCTTATCGGGATATTTGCAAGCTTTAGCATTTGAAGTATATTTGTATACGAAAGCTCATACTGCAAGGTAAATCCGATAAACTCAAAATCGGTAATGGGATCGCCGCTTTCAAGCCCCCACAACGGGATATTATTTTCAAGCATAATTTTTTCCATATCTATCCACGGTGCAAAAACTCTTTCGCACCAAATATGGGGTACTTCGTTGAACTGACTGTATAGTATTTTCATACCGAGGTGTGACATACCGATCTCGTAAGTATCGGGAAAGCAGAATGCAAACCTTACGTCAACATCTTTGAGATCTTTATGCACGCTGTTTATCTCTCCGCCGACATATCTTCCGGGCTTTTGCACCTGCAAAAGAAAAGGTTCAATTTGTTTATTTATCATTTTCAGATCCTTCGTACAGCACCACACAAAATATATCTGACATTGGCGTTACGACTGTGCGGTACAGTCTTTATTTATTAATTACTATTATATTAATATAATTATACATATAATTTGAACTGTTTTCAATACAATAAGTAAAAAAATTTTGGTTATTTTAAAGAAGCACAATGACAAAGATGTAGGTTTTCGATAAAAATAATAACGGCAGCCAAACACAGATGGCTGCCGTCGTTTTTATGTATTTAATTTAAATCAATATCCCAGAATGCATCCCGGCAACGGCCAATCATGCTTATTCTGCCAGCCGTCTTGCACGTAATCTGCATAGAAGAACATTTCAAGCTCGTCTATTCTTCTGTAAACCAAGCCCCAATAGCACTGACCGCCTGCATGGTGATAAGCTAAAAGCTCATCTATCAGATCGGCTTTGTCAATGTAGTTAAAGTTTCTGCCGCCTGTATATGTGCCGCCGATAACAAGATAATTACAGCTGCAATATCCTACAAGACCGGAAGAAGTTTCGATCTTTAACCAGATCTCGTTTTGCTTGTTGGGATCAAGAATTGTAACCTTGTCGCCGTTATAAAGCTTTCCTATTACAGAATAATTCGTACCGGGGCCGGAACGTACATTAAGATAACCGTCTACACTTACAGTAGCAGTATTTGTATCTATCTGCTCTGTTGCAGAGGGCTCGTAGCAGTTGAGAAGTGCAGATTTAAGACCTGAGTTCTGCAAAGCGTAAACGCCTAAGTTATAAACGAAGCAAACAAGTGCGTCAAACTGATTCTGATTGTACTTGATATTGTTTTCCTGCAAGAACTCGTTAACATATCTGCTGTAAATCTTCTCATTAACCTGATTTACAAGATCTGCAAAATACTCAGACATACTTGCCTTGTTGTAGAACATATCGCCTGCATAGATAACTACGCCGTAGCCGTAGTTCATAACATCACCGTAAGCTATTGGATCATACTCAGCTTCTTCAAGACCGCCTTCATACTGAGATATCATTCTGATAACATCATCGCTTGCACGTAATGTATTCTTAGCAACCTCAGATGCTGAAGTTCTTGACGAAACAAACATTGTTGTTTCTCCGTTGTCGCATGAGCTCCAAGAGCCGTTTTTCTCGGCATATGTAGTAACATCAAACGAACCGGCTGTATTTGTCTTTATATAACCTACCCATGTATAAATACCGTGGGCATTATCGGCTGTTTTTTCTGTTGCATAAACCGACTGCACACTGCCCTGAATATCAACATCAAATCTTACGCCAGTGCGTGTCTGATCGGTAGTTGCTATAAGCTTTACTGTTTCACCCTTAGCTGCGCTGTTAGGTGAAGCGTAAACTGTTCTTACAGGCTCTGCCGGAGTAACAGTGATCTCAATTGTTCTCTTGTAATCGCCTTCAAGAGCGATAATGTTTACCTTGCCGGGCTTCTTACCAAGTATCAAGCCGTTATCGTCAACAGTTGCGATCTCAGTGTTTGTACTGCCCCAATCTACATAATCGTCGCAAGTAACATAAAGAGTCATTCCTGCGGGAACTGAATATTTTGTTCCCGAAACAGTAATTGAATAATCCTCCTCTGCGTTGTCGCCGTAACCGTTTGAGTAATCGTCGTTGTAATCTTCCTCATTATCAGAAGCAACAACTTCCGAATCCTTCTCACTCTCGGTATCGGGTTGTGTACGCTTGTCCGTATCAGTATTATTTGTAATGTCTACATCAATGCCCAAAGACTTTCTGTGAATGAGAAGTGCGTCTGCTGTATTGACCCTGCCGTTTTTGTCAAAGTCGCCGAGCTCCTTCTGGAGCTCGGTAAGGCTTTCACGGCCACAAACATAACGCAGAACTATCAAAGAATCTATCGGAGATAATTTACCGTCGCCTGTAACGTCGCCTAAGATATAATCTGCACCGTCAGCACTTATTGCTTCCGTTTCATATACGGAGAGTATATCGCTGTTTTCGCTGTTGTCCTCTTGTTCGGAATAACCGGATAAATAACTATTATTATAAGTAGTATCATCTGAATCATCATTTGAATACTCGTTTTCTGTATAGTATGTATCCTCATCATAATCATAATCATAATAATCATAGTATTCCTCATCAGCAGAAGCCAGCAGGGAAACCTGAGCAACTGTCAGCAATACCATTGACATCGCTACAAGCCTTTTTCGTATGCTTTCCATTGGATCTCACCTTTTCTAAACCTTATTCCATAATTCAAACATAATATAAACCCTGTTAGGAAATGCCTGAGTATCATATATACTCAAAACAAAACCTCTGTGTTAAACCGCCAAGATTACGTCAGCATTAACGCTGTTCTGTATCTTGTGAAGCGTAGGGCTGTTCTTAACCCGGCACAAAAACAGCTTAAACAACAATCTGTTGATATGCCAGAGAGTAAGCAGTACTACATATCAGTAATATTATAACACAATCAAAGCAAAAATTCAATTTTTTAACCGCCAAAACACGCCTTGATTTATTAAATTTTTTTAGACTAATATATGAACTATTTTTTAATAGTGTACAAAAATCGGCATTTCGTTTCGTCATAGTATACAAAAAATCAAAAACACCTTTATTTTGACAATTATTTCCTGCGTGCGGACACCTCGCAGCTTTTGGGGCACATTCTTATAATTTCCTGCCAATCTTCTCTTATATTATCCTTTTGAGCAAAGAAAAACGGCACTAAACCCATATCAAGATATGTACCCTGCTTTATGGCGTGAACTATCTCTTTAGGCGGTGCAAAGTCTGCCTTATCGTCCTTGCGCGGTACTATAAACATCATGATCTGATACATAAAAGGCTCATCATCACTGTCTTTAAGCTTGTTTGCAAGCACAAGATCGTGATGTGTACCCTTTTCGAGCTTGTCTTTATTAGAATCAAAAATTTCTTTAACTTCAAAGCACTGAGAATTGAAAACAGCCTTAAAGGTTTTGTATTTCTTCTCGCTTGTAAACAGTCTTATCTCAAACTCGTCTGTTGTACTGATACCGCTTACAATACCGTCTTCGCAGAGTGAATAGAAGCAGTCCTCGCCCTTGATTATAGACGGATCAGAAACAGGATCAACAATATTTATCTGTATCATAGCCTGCGGGTTCATCTTGACAATACCTCTGATACATCTGAAAATTGTTTTTTTGAAATACTTTGCCGGATCGGTTGACGATACGTTTGTATAGAACGTAAACGGAGTAAGTCCGAACTTGATAACATTGATACCCAAAGCACTTTCAAAACAAAAGCTGTCTTTGAGAGTATAACCGCAGTCTTTCGGGCGAGGAGTATTGTTCCACGTTTTCAGAACAGCAAAAGACCTTCCGTATTCACACTGAGCTTTTTCACTGTTGCTCTTTGCAGAGTTATAGTCTGTATATGTACGTTTTAAAGCTGAAATATTTTGATTAAAGCTTTCGGTCATACTAACATTATCTGCGTCGAGTTTTTTTATTCTCTCCTTAGTAAAAGTGGGAATAGCTGCTTCAAAATCGGGTTTAGGCTCGTTGCGTTCAGCTTCAAGCATACGTATTTTTTGTTTTTTCTCCCTATTGCAAACTGCGATTCTGCTGTTGTAATCTTCACGAAGCTTCAAAAGAGAAAAATATTCAGGTCTGAATTTTTTCAGTTGTTCGTCAAGCTGTTCAATTGTGTTCTGTATTACTACTATCTCGTTGCTAACCTTTGCGAACTCCTTATTATGCATATTGATATTAACATAGTTTACAACTGCTTTATGATTCAGATACAAATATATTTGTGCATTCAGTTTTCCCTTTTCTTCCTTAGAGATTATTCTGTACATTCTTTTTCTTGACTGATTTTTCAGCCGTATATTTATAAGCGGTATCTTGTCAAGAAATTCTGGATCAATATATTCTACAAACGCTGTTCTGAACATAAAGAACATACTCGGAACAGACAACAGCAGCATTATTGACAAAGCGTTTGACTGTGGATTTGCTTTTCCCGTTTTCAGATACACAATGCAGCCGATAATCATTCCCAGAACCATAGCAGCAGCCACAATTTTGACCTTTATATCTTCATCAGAGCTTTTGAAAAATGCGCTTACAATAAAGTAACGTGAGATAAGCAAAAATATCTCACCGAAAAAAAAGCACACCATAAGAGTAGAAACTGCCTCGCATAACGAAAAAACTCCGGCAGCCTTTGAAATTATCATCAGCAATACAACTAAGGCGGTAATAATACCTGCAAAGATCAAGGCGTCACGCATTACAACATACTTAACTATCCTACCGCTTTTCAAAGGGGTTATCCACGCAGAAGAAGCAAGACTTTGTTCTTCGCTGCTCACATCTTCGAGAGTTTCAATATATTTATGCTTTTTCATAAACTCTTTTACATCTTCATCAAGCATCTGATAATGTATAGGTGCAAGCAGATGTTTGCTGCGGTGTTTTTCCAAAAGCTCGCTTACGCTTTCGCTTGCAGGAGTAATATACTCCGGAGTAAACTCTGAAAGCTCCTTTTGCCTTATCTCAAGATTTTCACGCTCTTTTACGCAGTCTTTTTTCTTTTGCTTAACAGGACTGCATCTCTGTGTGAAGTTTTCTTTCTTCTCATTATAATCGTTTTTGTACTTATCTATTCTGTCATTGTATTCTTTCGTGATCTTTCTCGTGCCCTGTGCGATACGCTGTTCAAGATCAGCTCGTTTTTTTGCCCATTTTATTTCCTGATCCTTAATAGCGTCGTTATACAATTCAGCTCTTTCCCTCCGGTTTTTTGCAATATCCGATTTTAGACTTTTTGTTGTATTATACTGCTTCGTCAAAACCGCTGTGACATCAGAACATTCTTTTTCGGCGGTACTCTTTTTTTGTGATATCTCGTTAAAGCTGTAAACTGCGTCAACATAATCTTTGTATTCTGCTTGTAACGCTTCTTCTTTATACTCCCCGTCATACTCATCACTTACATTCTTATTAAGCGGTACACATCGCACCTTTTCGATAGTTTCGCTCATATTTCCCCCTCCCTATTATTACATATCCATTCATATTTATACAAATCCATACTATATTATATACCTCTGTACAATTAATGTCAAGTTTTTAACCTTTACGAAACCTCCGCTTAATAATATTTGCTTTTTGTAACCATTTTCTTATTATCATATTGACCAATATTTTACAAAGCACTTGTATTTTTTGTATAAAGAGTGTAAAATAAAAATGTATTTCATACAAACGAAAGCGAGGATAGAGTATGAGAAAAACAAAAATAATATGTACGCTCGGACCTGCAACAGATGACGAGTCTGTTCTGCGCAGACTTATGATAAACGGAATGAACGTTGCACGAGTAAATATGAGTCACGGCACACACGCAGATCAAAAGGTTCGCATTGACGCCGTAAAAAAGCTTAGAGAAGAGCTTGACCTTCCGGTTGCTATTCTTCTTGACACAAAAGGACCCGAAATAAGAACAGGAAATTTCAGCGGCGGTCCGGTAACACTTGAAGCAGGACAAACCTTTGTTCTGACAACCGAAGATGTTGAAGGTGACAGCAGCAGATGCAGCGTTACCTTCAAAACGCTTCCGCAGGAGATAAGCCCCGACACAAGAATACTAATTGATGACGGACTTATAGAGCTGCGTGTACAGAAGTGTACCGCAACAGAGGTAATTTGTACCGTAATAAACGGCGGTACGATATCATCACACAAGGGAATAAATATTCCTAATGTAAAGCTTTCACTTCCATTTATTAGTGAACAGGATAAAGCAGACATAGCATTCGGCGTTGAACAGGATATAGATTTTATTGCTGCAAGCTTTACACGAAACGCAAACGATATTATGCTGTTACGCAAGGAGTTAAAAAGGCACAACTGCGACAACATAAGAATTTGCGCAAAGATCGAAAATCACGAGGGTATTGACAACATTGACGAGATCATCAAGGTATCTGACAGTATAATGGTAGCCAGAGGTGATCTTGGTGTTGAGATACCGCTTGAAGAAATACCGATACTCCAAAAGAAGATCATACAAAAGGTATACGAGGCAGGCAAGCAGGCTATTACGGCAACACAAATGCTTGACTCAATGATAAAAAATCCCCGTCCGACAAGAGCCGAAACAACCGACGTTGCAAACGCTATTTATGACGGTACAAGCGCAATTATGCTTTCAGGCGAAACGGCAGCAGGCTTGTATCCCGTAGAAGCTGTTAAAACCATGGCAAAAATAGCAAAAGCAACCGAAGGCGACATAAATTATGTAGACAAATTCAGAAAGAGAGATATTGCAGAGCGTCCCGACGTTACATCGGCAATATCACACGCAACTTGTACAACGGCTCACGATCTTGGTGCGGCGGCTATACTCACCGTTTCAAAAACAGGTACCACCGCACGTATGATCTCAAAATACCGCCCCGAATGTCCGATAATATGCGGTACGACAGAACCTAAGGTACAGCGTCAGATGAATCTTTCGTGGGGTGTTATTCCTATCATTGTAGAAGAAAAGGATAATACCGACGTACTCTTTGAACACGTTGTAAAGGTTGCCGAAAGTAAAGGTCTTGTTAAAAGCGGAGATCTTACCGTAATTACAACAGGTGTTCCGCTTGGTATTTCGGGAACTACGAATCTTCTTAAAGTTCACCTTGTAGGAAATGTTCTTGTTACGGGTGAAGCCGTTATTGAAGAAAGCATTTGCGGCAGACTTTGTGTTTGCAAAAACGAGGACGACGCTTTCCGCAATTATACAGACGGTGATATTCTTGTTATTCCAAAGACAACAAACGCCCTTCACCGCATTGTGCGCACAGCAAAGGGTATAATCACAGAAGAAGAAGGAATAAACAGCCACGCTGCTATTATGTGTCTTGCACTCAATAAGCCTGCAATAGTAGGAGCAAAGCACGCAACATCTATCTTGAAAACAGGTACGGTTGTAACTCTCGACGGTCTGAGAGGAACGGTTTACAGCAATAATACTGAAATTGTCTAAAGGATACTTCTAAAACTCATCATTTCGCAATCATACAAAAAATAAGGACGATCAAATGATCGTCCTTAAATTTTTGGGTATTACCCGATTACTTTTTATGCAGCACAATAACCTGCTTTTCTGTATTTTTTGAAAGCAAGCACTATAATAAATACGCCTGTCAATACAATTGCAGCACCGATAAGCGAAATGCCTATAACACCTGCACCACCCGTAAGCGGCAAGTCTGTTTTCGGTACGTTGAGTACGTCTATCTTAACAACAGACTTCGTTTTGCCGTCTATTTTAACTTCAAGAACATTATTGTTTACTTGATAGCCATCGGGAGTTTTTGTTTCTTTCAAATAATAAACGCCGTCTTCCAAGCCTGTGAAATAGAAGTGACCTTCTTTATCAGAAGTTGCTTTTGCAACAACTTTTTTGCAGTCCTTGTCGGAATAGAGAGTAAACTCTGCACCACTCAAAGGCTTGTTGTCCTTATCGTGCTTAAAGCCCTCAATAGAACCCGTCCAGACCTCAACCGTAGTTGTAATAATTGTTTCAGTTGTTGTTTCACCCTCGGTATCTACATCTGTTTGAATGTCACCTTCAACTACTGTAAATGTAAGTGAAGCGAGGTTTTCAATTCTTGTTTGTAAAGCGTCAGGATTTGAAATATCAATAGCTGTCGGGAAGATAACCTGTACTTTCTTATATGAAGTAAGTGCGGCAGGGTTAAACTTAACAAGAATAGTCTGACCGGAAATATCTATCTGATAAGCAGACTTAGGAATATCCTTACCCTCAGACTTTACTTCAACCTCTGAAGCCTTTGGTGCAATAAGTCTATTATCGAGTACGTCTTTAACATTGAATATCTTCATTTCACCAACATTTGAAGGAACTTCAGCAGTAATTCTCCAGTAAGCCTTCTGTCCGTGATAAGAGTCAATGTTTGCCTCGTCACCATATGTAACACCGTTATCGCCTGATACCTCTTTAGTGATCTCCGGATCGGGAACATCTGTATCAGAGTCAAGTATTTCCAGATCTTCGATCATCTGCTTTGGATATACAAATACTTCATAAAGATAATCTGTACCTTCCGGATTTACCATAGGCAGGTCAACCAAAAACGGAACAGTATTGCCAACAGCATTTTCGGGAGTTTCGTTTTCAACTACCAGATATCTTCCCTGCTCGGCTGCGGGAATAACAATTGTTACTTTGCCGTCAGCTCCGGTTTTACCTGTGCTGATCGGAGTTACATCATCAGGAATCAACAAAGATTCTTCGTCGTCTGCAACTCTGTAAAGATAGAACGAAGCACCCTCAACAGGCTTTTTGTCAGTTATAGTGATCTCTTCGCCGGTAACGGAAGCGTCTACCGTTACTTCGCTTCCGTCGGAAGCCTCAAGTGCATAAATTGTAAGGGTAACGTCCTTTGTTGTGTCTTTAACAGCAGCTCCTGCCGGGAGTGCGAGCACTCCCAAAGCAAGAAGCATTGTTAAAAGGACACCTAAAAATCTTTTAATTTTCATAGAACATTGTCCTTTTCATTCAGCAATAAATGCCTTAATAATCAAAAGTCGGAAGCCTTTCTTGACTTAATAACAAATGCACCGCCAACAGCAGCAAATGCCAAACCGATAAGTGCGAACAAGCCTACACCCATACCACCTGTAAGAGGAAGCTTAGTAGAAGGAATGTTTTCAAACTCAATAGCAGCAGAAGCAGTTGAACCGTTAGTGATCTCAACTGTAATGCATGCTGTGCTAAGCTCATAGCCTGCCGGAGCCTTTGTCTCAAAGAGATAATATGTACCGTCTAAAAGACCTTTGTACTCAGCCACACCATTTACTGTTGCAAATGTTGCAACCGGCTCGCCTGTACCCTGATCGTTTGTGTAAAGAGCAAACTCTGCTGTATCTGTAACGATTGTTTGACCGGTTGCCTTATCCTTCTTAACAACCTTTACGGCACCTGTCCAAACATAAGGATCTTTATCTATACCAGGAGTATCTGTATCATATTCCTCAGGCTTATCCCAGTTGTTTGTATCCTCATCAGAATCAGAGGGCTTTACCTTCGGGTTTGTTGTTTCGTCTTCATCAGTGTTCGGATCATAATCGGGGTTTGGAACTAACGGACTGTCATTGTAGGTAAGTTTAACGTGGTTCGGGATGATAGTACCAGGCATGTTATCCTTGATAGTTGTTCTGAACTTAACTACGATATCTTTTACAGGAGCAGTCTTAGGATCTACTTTGATTGTAAGAACCTGACCGTCAAATGCTGCACTCTTGATGAACGACTCAAAGCTGCCTGCTTTGTTGCCGTTAATTGTAAGAGTTTCAGGAAGAACAACGAGATTATCGCTTACGATATCAACAAGCTCATACTTGTTGAATTCTCTGATGTTTGTAGGAACTGTTGAAACAATTCTCCATGAAGCCTGCTGATCGTAACCAAGGTTTGCATAATATGTATAAGCACTGTCTTCGGGCTCTGTACCGTTTTCTACGGCAGCAACGAGCTTATGAACTGTGGGAACATCACGAGTTACTGTGATCTTCGGATATACGTCAACAACATCATTGTAGCCTTTGCCGTCTGGGCTTGTCATAGGAACGTCAACGAGGAAAGCAACGGGTTCGCCAACGTTGTCAGGCTTAGCAGTAGCATAAACCTTATAGCGGCCTGCCGGAAGATTAGCTGCTGTTGCAAGACCATCAGCATTTGTTGTTGCTGTTGTGCTATAAGCTTTTTCACCTGTCAAAGCAGTTGCTGTTGCAGCATCTGCTGCGTCATCTTCAACTCTTACAATTGTAAATGTAACATCGGCTACGCCTTTGTAATTACCTGCTGCGAGATCAGCAGAAGTACCCGAAAGATCACTGTCGGATAATGCTACATCACTATTATTTGCTGTTTCATAAAGATGAATGTTCAATGTTCCGGTTGTCGGCTTTTTTTCAACATCTGCGCTTGCTCCTATTGCAAAGCAGGAAACCAACATTAGAACTGCTACAAAGATGCTTAAAAATCTTTTTGCTTTCATTTTTTTACTCCTTCTTTCTAAAATTATAAAATATTATTTTTAAACCGTTTGACTTACAAACAGTTCACTTTAAAAAACTGAGAGATCGTAAAAACATTTTGCTGTCAGAACACAAAACGATCAAACGTCCTTCTCTTTTGCTTTCTGGATATCTTTCTTTGAGGGTTTGAGCAAATAAACAGCCGCACAAATAAGAAGAATACCAATAGTAATAAATAATACAGTACCTATACCGCCTGTTTCAGGCAAGTTTGGTGTTTTGGGATCTGTCATTTCTACTGTGGCTATATTGTTTTCAGTTACGTTTACATACTCATACTTATCTATAAGCTCGTAACCTGCTGCAGCCTGAACTTCATAAACAACATAATCACCAAGTGCAACATCAGTGAATACTGCAACGCCCTCATCGTTTGTTACGGCTTCAACTACATCTGCACCTGTTATCGGCTGCCACACGTTGTTCTTCTTTTCTGCAGCAACCAATGCGATAGTAACATTTTTAAGTTTATTTCCGTCACTGCCCTTTTTGGTAACTTCAACCTGTCCCACCTTTGTTGTATTTATAAACATCATACCATAGGGTGCAGGCTTATACGTATACCTTCCGGTTGCAGTATCAAGAATTGCCACTTCAAAAGTTGGTTCACTTGCAACTAATTTATTATTTACTGTATCAACAGAAATATCAAACGTTACTCTGAATATGCTTGAGTCATAGGTATAGTTGCCACCGTCAAGGGTTTCTTCCTGAACATAGTAAACAGCCTTATGATCGGGATGACTTGTGTACCAGTCATTGTCTATCGTTAAATTGGTAAACTTAAACTGTCCTTTATCATTTCCGGTTGTAGCGTTTTTTTCAGCTCTGCCGATCTGATTAGATGCTGTGCAAGGTAAACCGGTATGAACAGAAAACTGGAATGCTTCTCCTGAAACGTCGCTGTCAAGGTATTTTGTACCCTCAATGTTAAGAGTAATAGGATTGGGATCAGGTAAAACCTTCTTGTTCACAAAGGCAAACTTGATTCGTTTGTTAGTATCAAGTTTAATCGTTTGTGTCTGATTACCAACAACCTCATATCCGTCTATATCATTCTCTTTAACAGTAATTGTTGTGCCTATCGGCAGTCCGTCCATTACGAAAGGTTTTTGCTGTGAAGCCTTATTGCCGTCGTTTTGTCTTGTAAAGGAAACAGGCTTACTTTCATGAGGAAGCTTAATTCCGATCTCAAACTCAAAGGCTGTATTATCTGCTGAATCTCCCTGAACCGTTTTGGTGATCTCAAAGCCGCCTACTTTGATTCTGTTGTATGCGTGTACAGAGAAGTCGTTATAAGTAACCTTATCGGGATCGTTATCTGATGTCTGGAAGTCAAAATCTACCGGTCCGCCGCCTTTAACCACTGTATCACCATCTGTATTTACCTGGTGGCGTTCTATTACCTCAGTATCAATGAAATTGTCGTCAACACTAAAGAAAGTATCATACTTATACTTATTATCGTTGTCAGCCTCTTCAGTTACAGTAACATGAGTACCGTCTGCTATCTCATTGGCAAACGAAATATCTTCTTCGTGATCTACCTCAGGCTTATCGGTATATTTATTATCAGCAGTAACAGTGTCGTTATAGTATGTTTTGTCGTAATGCTTGCCTGTAACCTCTCCTGTTGTTTCGTCAACTTCAAAGTTAAACTTTTCAGTGGGAGCTATGTCTGTATAATCGCCCTCGCGTTCGATATAATCTTTAACTCTGTTATAAATGTCGCCTTCTGTGGAAACGTTATCATACTCAATAACATTATCAACAGTAAGTCTGTTTCCGACAGGGCTTACGGAGAACGAAAGCTTCAAGTTACTCTCAACAAGACCTCTCTCCATATAGAACACTGTAAGTGTGTGCTTCTTTGAAACGTCATAGATCGTTTTGCCGTTTCTCTCTTTGTAGCTCGAACCATCAAACACGTTTGCGATACTGCTTGTATACATACCTGACTTGCCGCTGATAGCAGCACCTGATGAAGCAGGTCTGTTTGGATCGTACTCGCTTGTATCGTATTGCGGATTTGCGCTCAGACATACAACACCGTCATCAACATAAGCACTTTGAGTTTCAAGTGCAAAGTTGATTCCGCCTTTTGCGTTACCATGGTCACCGCCAAGATCGAGAGCAAGTTTGCCGTCTACGAAAACCCAAACGTCATCGTCACCTGCAAAAGTAAATTCCATAGGAATATTTGTCTTGTTCATGGTGCCGTTAGCGTCTTTAGACATAATCATGCCGTCTTCGGTGAGGTTGAACGGTATATCAAGACGCATGCCAAAGCCGTAATCTTTACCGTAAGTATGACTACTGGTATCGCCCTTACCCTGGTCAAACGGGAAGAAGCCTCTGTGATCTCCTTCGTTATTTCCGCCCAAAGATTCGTAAGCATCATATACTTCGTATTTTGTGTCAGAAGTATAATTGATCTTATCTGTCTTTCCGTTTCCGTCGTATGTGAAATACACAATATCAGTTTTATTGCCAAGAGGTTCTTTACCGTTTGAGTTGAACTCATATGTTGTGTATTCGCCCTTGCTCACGTCGTTTTCTTTATACTCATTCTTTTCAACACGCATTGGGAACTTTGTTGTAACAATGTTTGTATATTTATTATCCCCTCCGTTAAAATCATCGCTGAAATACGGAGAAGGAACATTGCCAACCATCATAAGTTGATTATTAACTAATGTGGATTCTACCAGACCAAGAACACTGCCGGCATAAGAGCCTGCAAATTCTCGAAGCGGCTCAGAGTCGTTAGCGAAAATACTGAAGTTTTTAAGTCCGTCGCCAAACGTATAAGGGCTTGTGCCGTCTTCACGTCTGAAAAACGCTTTCAGGTGATTCTTGTCAGCCGGCAGACTTGTCAGATCATTAGGTAAATCGAACATATTTCCGTCTGAACCATACATATTACGATCTATTAACGTACCATAATGAAAATCTGTAAACGTATGAACATAAGAATCGTCATCATGTTCACTCCACTGAGAAGTAAAGTTGCCGAAATACAGAGGATATTTCCAACCATTATCAACAGCATAATTGGAAACAAACTGATTGAAAGTCTTGTAAGGGATTCTGTTGCGGTAATCTCTTGAAACGGTGAATTCTGTCTTACTATTTCTCCAGCCGTACATAAGCTCGTCGTCTGTGAGATAATCATAAAACTTTGCGTCAACAGGGAAAAGCTCAACAAGATTACCTTCGAGCTCCGATCCTACTCCGTAACCGGTTGCAGAATCATCGTTTACCAAGTTGCTGTAAGAAGCGGACATACTCTCTCCGCCTTTAAGCGCATTGGTAGGTGACGACGGAAGAATGTCGTTTGTATCTGTATACCAACCCGTACGAATTACTTTTCCGTTAGAATTGCAGTTTGCATAAAATATCTGATCTGATGAAACCGTCTGATCTTCGGTCTGAGTCCAAAGTCCGTCTGTATCTTTTGGTATAACGTGATAATTAGTATATGCAGAATCTGTTGACATTCTTAAGCATTTGAAGCCAGTACAGGTTTTTCCTTCCGGCACTTTAAGAACATAAAGATTAGATGCAGCGTCATAAACATCAAGATATGCAAAAGCACCATTTTCATTTGTTCCCCACCACCA
The DNA here is from genome assembly GCA_017402845.1 of Clostridia bacterium. GTDB lineage: Bacteria > Bacillota > Clostridia > Oscillospirales > Acutalibacteraceae > RUG592. The sequence goes on along the minus strand of JAFPLH010000021.1, from coordinate 15,300 downwards.
AACGGCAGGTCTTGCAGCACCCTGTGTCCACTGTTTATTTGTCTGACCAGCGGCATTAAAATCAAAGTAAATGAACTGCGAAACGCCTGATGCACTTGCCTCCACTTTGACAGTTTTGGCGATCAGCACCATTGAGATCAAAATCAGAAACGCCAACAGCACTGCACAAACTCTTTCTCCTTTGCTGAATCGTGTTTCTTTGCTTTTGATTTTTAAAAGCATAAAATTTCCATCCTTTCTTTTATATTTTCTGCTGCCTTAAAGCTTCTGACAGAGCAAATGGCAACAAATTTGTAACAACGGTGAATTGTTTGATACTTCACCGTCATTATGCTTTTAATTATATATTATTTACCTCCAATTTGCAACTGCCCTATTTATACATTATCATCAATTCAATTTATTTCTATGTTTTTAACAAATTTTCTGCTATGTTTTTGTTGCATTTTCCGATTTAAAACGGTAAAATTTTTCCCATTGTTTTTATTTATATTATACATAAATAAACATCATTTTCATTTTTACTTTTCCATTTACAATAAACGACCGCTTTTTGCTTTATTTGCGGCAGTATTCGCTTTATTACAGAGCCGTCACAGCTTTGTCTATTTTTTATAATTGTCATATAATTTAAAGATGGTTATTGTTATTATCTATCTGTCAATAATATTAACCTACTTTGTCATTGTATTATTATATATTAGAATAATAATCAATACTGTTAAGGATCAGGTGTTACAGGGTTGTAATAATTTTCCTGCGTTTGTTAATAGCTGTTTACAACAAAAGAACAGGCAATACCACACAAAGAGCGTGAGGTATTGCCTACATTATATTGTCGTTTATTTTTATATCAAGCGCGGTTAAGTCTGTCAAGTCAACTATCGAGTTACGGTCGATATCACACGCAAGCAAAAATTCATCATCAGCGTTATTCCCAAACAATATGCTTGTCATTTCGGCTTTGTCTTTATCTGTTATTCTGCCGTCGCCGCTTACATCTCCGAACACAACTATTATATAGCGTTGTCCGGAATTTGGCTCAACGGCTCTTATACCCGTACCGAGAATACCGCTTGATCTTAAACTGCCGTCAGGAGTATAAAACAAATAGTCATCGCCGTAGATACTGCGGAATTGTGCGGCTGTACACCCTTGCGGCAAGTCTGTTATATAAGTGTACTCGTGCGTTATCGTATCATCTTTTTGTGTTTTTTCTGTATCTGAGTCGGTACTCTCCGCTTTTGCAAGAAGCTCTTCTATTTCGCTCAGGGTGTACAGATCAAGCTTTGTATTATCCCCAGATTCTGCCAAAAGACAAACGTCATTATTCACACACAAAAAGGTATTTTCAGAGCTGACTGCAACAGATTTTTCCACGCTTCCTTTTACAGCGGTGAAAATACCATTTTTAATACCCAAAAATAACTCGCCTGATACAACGCTGCCGTGAGTACCGGTAAAACCGCTGTACAAAACATCACCTTCATTATTATAAAGGGTACCGTTTTCATCGGAAAAGTACCCGTTTGCAGGAAATACATCAGAAGCGGTCACGGGTATTTCTCTGATCTCCCCGCTTTGAATGATCGAGATATCCTTGTCGGTAATACAGTAGATACTCTCGCCGTCTGTATTTCTTTTCATTTGCTTGATATCGGACTGTGCGTCAAGCTTTTTGTCAAAGGCAAGATCGCTGTCAAAAATATTCACAGCGCTTTTTTCTGCGATATATATTTTGCCCTTGCTGTCTGATGCGATACCTGCGAATACAGCGCCGTCATCGAGAAGAAGTGTCTTATTTATAGAATAATCATCGTTACTATCGTAAAACATTATATTCACAGAACGTCTTGAAATATCATTGTCATATTCTGAATAGGCAAATATAAACGTGTCATTATTATATGTATACATAGAGCCGCTTGTTTTAATCTCTGTATTGACAGATCTGACTTCAAGCTTTTGCGAAACAAAATTAATTGTATAACAGCCGTCTATCTCAGACAAAACGGCAAAGCCGCCGTCCATCATTGGAAAAACGTCAAGTATACTGCCCATATCGGCTTGTATATTGCTTTCACAATCAACACAGATTGCCGTACCCACAGAGAGTACGGCGAAAGCCAGCGTGACAATTACTATTCTTACAATAACAAATAAGATATTATTTCTTTTCATTTTTATACTTTTCAGCCTGTGCGACTGCAAGACGATCGCACCTTTCGTTTTCGGGATGTCCGGCGTGACCTTTTACCCAAACAACATTCACCTTATGCACTTCAAGCAGAGAAAGTATTTCTTCCCAAAGATCAACATTCAGTGCAGGTTTTTTGTCACTTTTCACCCAGTTGTTTGACTTCCATTTTTTTGCCCAGCCCTTAGCGATTCCGTTGCATACATACTGTGAATCGCTGTACAGGGTAACCTCACACGGCTCTTTAAGGCATTTAAGACCTTCAATTACAGCCGTCATTTCCATTTTATTGTTGGTGGTATCTGCGTCTCCGCCGCTTATCTCCTTTTCGGCTGTACCATAGCGAAGAATAGCGCCCCAGCCGCCCGGACCGGGATTATGCTTGCAGGCACCATCGGTAAATATCTCAACTTTTTTCATTTTTACTTTCCTAACTTAAGAAGCCTCTGAGTTTCAAGTAATCATATATCATAACAACAGTTTCGTCAATGCCCAGCTTTGAGCTGTCGATTGTCAGATCATGCGAAGCAGCGTCGCCCCATTTTTTTTCAAGTGAGTAGTAATTATAGAAAGACGCTCTTTTCTTGTCAGTTTTGATTATTCTGTCTTTAGCCTTCTCTCGTGTAAGCTCATCTCTCTCCATAACACGTTTGATCTTAGCGTCCATACCGGCGTGAATAAAAACGGTTACAAGATTCTCGTAATCGCTGAGTATAGTATCGGCACATCTGCCTATGATAACACAAGACTCCTCGTTTGCAATTTTCTTGATAGTATCGACCTGCGCCTGATACACCTTCTGGTTTATGGGCATTTCTGTAAAAGACATCGGGTAAGCGTCCATAGCAAGCGAGAAAAGGAAGCTCTTTGAAGGCATTTCGTCATAATACTTTACAAGATCCTCCGACATACCGCTGTCTTTTGCGATTTTCGTAAGCAGCTCTTTATCGTAAAAGCTGATATCAAGCTTTTTTGCAAGCTTTCTGCCTATCTCATGACCGCCACTGCCGTATTGGCGGCTTATAGCCACCACAAACTTTTTACTCATAAAAACACCTCATTTTCCCACATATTATTATATATAAGTATAACACGAAAATTTACAGTATTCAACACTTTTTTGAAAATAACATACAAAAAAACCAGCAGGATAAACTCTCTGCTGATTATATTTTTCTAATAAAAATTTTCAATTCATATCAACTATATATTATTATGCGACGAATATGTTTTAAGTATCTGCCGTGCAGCCTCTATTTTTGAGATACGCATATCCATAGCCTGTTTTTCGATATATCTATGAGCGCGTTCTTCGCTAAGTGCGAGATACTGCATAAGCAAGAGTTTTGCCCGATTGATAATTTTGGCTTCCTCTAAGGTGGATTTAAGCCGTTCATTCTCTTTTGACAGACCTGCATATCTTTTTCTTGCGGCATGAACAACGCCTATACACTGTTTAAAGAGCATTTTGTTTATCGGTTTAGGTACTATAACCACACCGTAATCAATAACTGCGTTTCCTATCTCAGAAGTTTTATCTGACTGTACTATCATAATAACGCCGCAAACTGTTTCTTTACTGATACGAACAGCCGCCTCTACTCCGTCTGCGTCTATCAAGGGTGAATTGATAACAACAATATCGTACTTCATATCGTCTGCATATTCAACTGCGCTCTCACAGGAATATACTGTTTCAGTCACCAAACAGTTATTTTCTGCTAAAAGCTTTGTCAGAACTTCAACTGCTGCACCCGGCTTTGATACTAAAAGTACATTACTGCTCATATATTTTTACCACCCTTCTATAATTAAATCACTTCACCGTACTCTGTTGGGAATTGTCTAACCCTCGTACGCAGTACAAAACTATCGATCAATAATTTCCCAAGAACGAAAACTCCGGCAGCTCCTCAGCAAGCGAACAGATCATTCTCGAATTTTCTTCGTCGTGCAGATTACCCACAAAATCAAGATAGAACAGATAATCAAACTGCGAATGCGGAAGCGGTCTTGACTCGATCTTTGTGAGGTCAAATCCGTGTGAAGAAAAACGGCACAGCACAGTATAAAGCGAGCCCGGTCTGTTAGGCAAAGAGAAGCACAACGATACTTTATCAGCTGTTTCTGTAATTATAGCCTTTTTGGAGATCACAATAAATCTTGTGCAGTTATCGTCATTATTCTGAATATTCTTATCAAGAACCTTTAACCCGTAGCTGTCGGCAGACTCTTTTGTGCATATCGCACCCCAGTTGATACGCTTTTCGGCAGCAACGGTTTGTGCGGCAACTGATGTGCTTGAAACCTTCTGCGTTGTAAATCCGTTTTCACTTAAAAAGAGTGAACACTGAGCAAGTCCCTGTTCATGTGACAAAACGTGTTCGATATTTGAAATATCCGTCTGCGGAATAGCACAAAGACAATGCTCTATCGGCAGTTCAATTTCTCCGACAATATAGTAACGATACTTCAAAATAAGGTCATACACTCTCGAAACAGAACCTGCGCTGCTGTTTTCAACGGGCAGCACACCGAAATCACAAATATTATTTTCAACCTTTCCGAAAACCTTATCAAAGTTTTTCTGCAAAACTACCTCAGCATTCGGAAAGATCTTCATAGCAGCTAAATGTGAGTTTGAGCCTTCGCCGCCAAGACAGGCAACCTTAAGGTCTTGCGAATCGGTGCAAAGTGTTCTTTCTGCATTCTTGATGATATCACGCAGCGGATTATTACCGTTAATGATAGTATACTGCAAATCTCTTGAAAGCTCCATAACGTTTCCGTACAAAAGTCTTGCGTAATGTCCGTATTCGCCGCCGAGTCTTTCAATGTTCGATAATACTTCTTCTTCTCTTTCTGCATTAAGCACCGGAGAACCTGTTTTTATTTTGCTTTCAGCAACCTTTACCGAAAGATCCATTCTCCTTTTAAACAGAGCAACTATTTGCTCGTCAATGTTGTCTATTTCTTCTCTGATACTTTTCAACTCCATAATAGCATACCCCTACCGCATAATAAAACTACAACATATTTATAACCGCTATTGCCGCAGCAGCCTCTATTACGGGAACAGCCCTCGGAACTATACAAGGATCATGACGTCCCTTTACAATAACGGTCGTATTTTCGCCTGTCTGCAAATTTACAGTTTTCTGTTCAGCAGATACAGACGGCGTAGGCTTTACGGCAACTCTGAACACTATCGGCATTCCGCTTGTAATACCGCCCAAAGCTCCGCCGTGATTATTGGTATACGTGCGTACAATGCCCTTTTCATCAAAGTAGAATTCATCATTGTTCTGAGAACCTCTTTTTAAAGTACCTGAAAAGCCCGAACCGAACTCTATACCCTTAACAGCAGGAACTCCGAACATAGCCGCAGACAGAACATTCTCTACACCGTTGAACATAGGATCTCCCACGCCTGCGGGCATACCCTGAATTATACATTCTATAATACCGCCAACGCTGTCACTGTCAAGCCTTGCAGCCTCTACAACATCACGCATAGCCTGTTCACATTCGGTATTGACTAAAGCAAACTTTGACTTATTAAGTCTGTCTGTAAGCTCGCTGTCGATTCCGCAGGCGTCGAACGCAGTATCCGATACATTTCCGATCGAATATATATGTGCGGCAATACTTATACCTCTGCGCTTTAATATCTGTCTTACAACAGCGCCTGCAAATACGATATTTGCCGTAAGTCTGCCCGAAAAATGACCGCCGCCCCTGATATCGTTAAAGCCTGAGTATTTCAGATATGCGGTATAATCTGCGTGTCCCGGACGGGGCGAGTCAAGCAGATTACCATAATCTGATGAGCGTGTATTTGTATTATGTATAACAGCCGCAAGCGGTGCGCCTGTTGTTTTGCCGTTAAGCATGCCGGAGAGCACTTCGGGAAAGTCTGCCTCTTTTCTCGGAGTAGCAGTTTTATCGCCTCCCGGAGCTCGTCTGCTCATCTGAACGTATACCTCGTTCATATCTATTTCTTCTCCGCTTGGAAGTCCGTCAATAATTACGCCCATAGCCGTGCCGTGACTTTCTCCGAATACGGATATTCTTACTTTTTCACCAAAAAACGAACCCATTCTATTCACCTCTTGCTTGCGGGGCTTTGCCCCTGAAAATCTACATCACATTCAATAAGAAGTCATAAATTGTATATACGTACTTTAACACCCTATCAATCTGTTGAGATCATCAAAAAATTCCGCATACGATTTTGTAATGCTCTCTTTGTCGGAAATTGTTATTCCTTCTTGACTGCAAAGCGCAGCAACCGCCATAGACATTACAATCCTATGATCGTTGCAGCCGTCGGCATGACCGCCCTTCAGACTCTTTACACCCTCTATAATAAGTCCTTCAGGTTCTTCGGTAACCCTTCCGCCGCAGACATTCAAAGCCTTTGCAATAGCAGAAAGTCTGTCACTTTCTTTAAGCCGTACTCGTCCGGCATTGTAAATATGCGTTTTTCCCTCTGCAAAACAAGCGCATACAGCAAGTATCGGCACTAAATCGGGAATTTGTGAAGCGTCTATATCAATACCCTTTAACATTCCCTTTGATACCGTAACAGTGTTTTCGCCCTGTCTTACATCTGCTCCAAACTGCTTTAACAGATCGACTGTCATTTTATCGCCCTGATACGAATTCTCACGTACTCCGCATACAGCAGCAGTACCGCCGATAGCGCCGGCAGTCATAAAGAAGGCTGCCTGTGACCAATCGCCCTCGGTTGTATAGTCGTGAGGAATATACCGCTGTCTGCCTTGTACAAAAAATTCGTTGTCTTTATACACAACATCAACGCCAAAGCTTTTCATAACATCAAGCGTCATATTGATATACCCCTGCGATTGAAGCGGCGTTGTAAGTGATATTACGCTGTCGCCGTTAAGCAAAGGCAGCGCAAAAAGCAAGCCTGTGATAAACTGCGAGCTAATATTTCCCGGAACTTCAAATCTGCCCGGCGTAAGCCTGCCTTTTATCTCAAAGGGCAAACCGCCCTGCGTTATACACTCAACATTATGCTCAGGCAGCAGCTCGGTGAATACGCCGATAGGTCTTTGCGGAAGTCTGCCTTTTCCCGAAAAAACGGCATTTACTCCGCCAGAGGCAGCAACGGGAATAAAGAAACGCAAAGTTGATCCCGACTCACGGCAATTCATTTCTGCTTTTTCAACACTGAAAAAGCCGTGTGAATCAATAATAATACCGTCGCCGTCGTACAGCACATCTGCACCGAGAGCCTTTATACAGTCTATTGTTGCGAGAATATCCTGCGATAGGGCAACAGGTGAGATCCTGCTTTTCCCCTTTGCCAGAGCAGCGCAGATGATCGCCCTGTGTACATCGCTTTTTGACGGCGGTGCGGTAACGCTTCCGCACACCAAGGAAGGTTTTACAAAAATATCCGACACTGACTAACTCCCTTTCTATTCGCCCAAGCCCTGCTTTACAAGACGAGCTTCTTTAAGCATTTCACGCAGCTTTTCATTATCATCACTCTTGATAGCATTATTAAACTCTGTAAGATTATCTATAAGTATCTGTAACTCAAGAGAAAGCGGCTCTTTATTGTTAAGGAACAGATCGGTCCACAAATTTTCGTTGATAGACGCAACTCTTGAAACGTCCTTATAGCTGCCTGCGGAAAATCCGACATGATCGGGGCAGCTCGGACTTTTAACATATGCACACGCAAGCACATGCGGAAGCTGCGATGTAAATGCTATCATTCTGTCGTGTTCTGCGGGAGTTGTCATGCGTATCATTCCAAAGCCAATTGATAAAGCAAGCTCTTTTATTGTATCAACAGCTTCGTCACCGCCGCTGCACGGTACAATAATATAACTTGCGCCCTTAAAGAGTTCAGCCTCAGACGCTTCATAAGTAAACTGCTCCTTGCCTGCCATTGGGTGAGAGCCAACAAAACGCAGACCGTTTTTTGTGCATATCTCTGTAAGCGCAGGGCAAATTTCGCTCTTAATGCCGCAAACGTCCGTAACAATACAGTTTTCTTTAAAGTATTTTGCATTTTCTTCAACAAAGCTTATAATGTGCTTTGGGTATGTACACATAAAAACGACATCAGCCTTTTTTAGTGTTTCCAAAGAGCCTATCTCGTGTATTGCACCGTCTGCGAGCGCTTTTTGTGCAACAGACTTTGTTCTGTTCAAGCCTATTATTGTATGGTCTGTATATTGGGCAAAAGCCTTTGCGAGAGAACCTCCGATTACACCCAAGCCAACTATTGCTATATTCATATTTATCTATCCTTTTCTAACGACTGTCAACACATTACAGCGTTGTTCTCCAAATCTCATAAAAGCTCATTGCAGTATATACAAACGCAGAAAGCAAACAGAATACATAACTGCACTTTTTCAGAATATCCGAGCTTTTGAGCAGGTATTTTTTTTCACTGTGTTCCTGTGCATATTCTGTATATTTTCCTACTGCCAGCGCATTTACAAATATCAGCGGTACACAGTATCTCATATTCTGAGTACATACAAACGGATAATTAATGCAGAATATAATATAATTTCCGAATATTACCGCCGTAATGATACCCACTATCAGTTTAAGTTCAAGCTTGATATTCTTATTCTTCCAAAGCATTAATACCAATCCTGCAACTGCGAACAAAGAAATAATAATGTTTACAAAAAACAGCGCAGTACAGAAAAATTGAAGCGTAATACTTCTTTCAAAGAATGTGCCCTCATCAAACATAGCGTTTTTAAACAGTGCGATTATCGGGTTAAACTCGTTATACGGATGTCCTGACCACGCCCACTGAGTAAAAGGCGAAGCTATCTGATACAGTCTGAAATCAATGATTCTTTCAAAACCAGACTTGTCTATATATTGACCTACCGTTGTATCCAAAAGCGGTACATAGTTTACGGGCATATCGAATTTTATCAAATTTCTAATAGACCAAGCAAGACCTAAAGGAATACAGATAACACCGAATACAACAAATTGAAGAACACTCTTTTTCCATTCTTTTATATTCTTGATGAATACGGTCAAAAACAGTGCGGCAATTGCAGGCGCAAGCAGTCCGACAGTGAGCTTTGTCATCATACCCAATCCGACGGAAAAAGCCGTAAGAATGATAGACGACCATTTTCTGTCCTGCGACCACTTAACTGCATAGTAAACAGCCATCATACCGAACATTGCAGAAAGTATATCGTTATTTACGCTGCCTGCCAACAAGATAAGCGTTGGGTGAAACGTTGCAAGCGCCGTACAAACGGGCAGCATTTTATCGCTGAGATCAAAGCGTTTGAGTGTTTTGTAAGCAAAAACAGAGAACAAGAACGAATAACCCACCGTTAAGAAATGAAGCGAGGGTACGCCGACTGTTCTATAATCAAGCCCGATAAGGTCTACCGCAGTAAGCCACAGCGCACAGATAATGTGATGCAAAGGCGGATGATAAAACTGCCAGATCTCACGATGATCAAAATCAGGCAAAGCACGGTGATCGAATAAGTACAATATATACTCTGAGTGACCTCCGTTGTTCTGAAAAAACGTATGAACATCATGCTGACGAGTTTCCACGCTCGTATACGATATATATATCAAGCGCAGAAGAAGTCCTGAAAGCAAGATCAGATAACACATTGTTTCTGTATTAAGCAGCTTTTTCTTTTTAAGAAAAACACCGAAAAATACAGGAGAAACAAACAATAAGGTTAGAATACAAGAATTAATATATATCATATCAATAATATTCCTCCGTAAGCTATTAGCAATTTGAACTGTATATTTCCATTATTTTATTGCAAACCTGCCAAGGCGGTAACTCTGCATTTACAATATGATCCGCTGCACGGTTATACAGCGGAGATCTCTGCTGCATAAGTGTTTTTACTGCTGTTTCTTTATCCTCTCTCTGCAATAGCGGACGTGTTTTGTCATTTGCAAGTCTTGACAAAACAACATCTGCATTAACGTCAAGCAAAAATACAACTCCGTTGCTTTTCATCTCAATAACATTTTCTTCCCTTAAAAGAGTACCGCCGCCCGTTGAGATAATACATCCCGAAAGCTGCGACAACTCTTTACACGCCTGCGTTTCGCACGCTCTGAAATACTCCTCGCCGTATTTTTCAAATATCTGAGGAATAGACATTTTTTCCTTCTTTACAATATAATAGTCTATATCAATAAGCTTTCTGCCCATTTTCTCGGCAAGCAGACGTCCTACCGTACTTTTTCCGCTGCCCATAAATCCGCATAATACTATATTCTTTTTCATCGGCAAGCAAGCTCCTTATAGCAATCCTCGGCTAACTGTTCGATATCCTTATTATCAAACTGCGAACCGTTCCATATAGTCTGGGCAGCCGCTGCCTGATATACAAGCATAGTCATACCCGACAAAGCTTTTATACCCATACCCTTGGCTTTTGAAACAAGAAGTGTTTGAGCAGGATTATACACAGCGTCAAAAACGGCTTTCGACTTCTCTATTATCTTATCGCCCACAACGCAGTTGTTTACATTCGGATACATTCCCACAGGCGTGGCATTTATAAAAAGATCGCTCTCGCCGTCAAAGCATGCAGTTTCATAAACGCTTGCAATTTCGCTGCCAAAACGCTTATTAAGCTCCTCGGCAAATTTTTCCGCAGCTTCAAGAGATGCCGCCGTTTCAAGTATATTAAGCTTGCAGCCCTCTTTTGCGCAGGTATTTGCAAAAACTCTGCCCACACCGCCGCAGCCTGCAATAGTTACATTACCCTGCAAAGAAATACCTGCCGTTTTCAATGCGGATAAGAAGCCTATTCCGTCGGTAGTATACCCCTTCGACGTATATTCCCTATCATTTAAACGTGTTATATGCACTGTATTAACAGAACCGTAAAGCTTAGCGGTTTCGTCTGTACTGTTCATCAGATGTATAATAGCCTGCTTATGCGGTATAGTCACATTAAAGCCGTCAAGCGCAGACAGCGTATCTTTAAAACGCTCGTCAAGCTCGTCAGGGGCTACGTCGTATACTCCGTACTCTCCATCAATACCCGACAGCTCCATTAGTCTTTTATGTATAAACGGCGACAAAGTATGCCCTATCGGATGACCTACAACACCATATTTCTTTTTTATCATTACAACCACTTCTTTCAACATCATTACCTAAACATTATAATCTATTTACATTTATATTTCAATAAAAACTTTTTTTGATTTAGCTATTGACATTTGATAAAACAAGTGTTATATTATAGTTGTACTACTTGTAGTAATACAATCAATTCTAAGGTGATACCTCACACAGCTTGTGCGAAAAAAGCTCAGGTGCAAAGCAAGCAGACATTTGCGGTGTTTACCTAATCCGAAAAGGAGGTTTGAACTTGTTTACTATCAACTATCAAAGCAGAGAACCGATATACGAACAGCTATACAACAACGTAATAAGGCTTATTGGTATGGAGGTACTCCACCCTCACGACAAGCTGCCCACCGTTCGAGCATTGGCAGGCGAGCTTGGAATTAATCCTAATACCGTTTCAAAGGCATATCAGATGCTTGAACAAAACGGTTATCTTTACTCGGCAGTCGGAAAAGGCTCTTTTGTATCAGATAATGTTTCGGCTATCGACGGCAAAAAAAACGAGGTAAAAAATCAACTGAGCGAGGTCGTAAAGGCTGCCTCAAATGCGGGCATAACAAAGCATGAGATTATTGCGATCGTTGATGATGTATATCCAGGAGGTGACATTTCATAATGCTGTCAATTAACAATATCACAAAAAAATTCGGAGAAAAGGTAGCGTTAAACGGCTTATCCTTCAATATTCCCGACGGCTCTGTATTTGGTCTTATCGGCTCTAACGGTTCGGGAAAGTCAACCCTGCTGCGTATTATTTCGGGTGTATATGAGCCCGACGGCGGAAGCGTTAAAATCGACGGAAAACCTACCTTTGAAGATCCGGAGGTAAAAGCTCAATGCTTTTTTATTTCTGATTTCCCCTACTTCTACAACAACTCGACTATAAACAATTTAGCAGCGCTTTACAGAAGTATATATCCTTCATGGGACGAAAACAAATTTCAAAAGCTTTGCTGTATGTTTCCTATCAACGCAAACGACAGAGTAATAAATATGTCAAAAGGAATGCAGCGTCAGGCGGCGCTTATACTTGCGCTCTCAACGTGTCCGAAATATTTATTGCTTGACGAAATTTTTGACGGACTCGATCCCGTTGTGCGTCAGCTTATAAAAAAGCTGCTTGCAGAAATGGTTGCTGAGTATAACGCAACAATTATTATTGCTTCACATAATCTGCGTGAATTAGAGGACGTATGCGATCATGTAGGACTTATACACAGCGGCGGCATTGTGCTTGAAAAAGAGCTTGACGAGGCTAAGCTCGGTATTCACCGTATTCAGGCTGTATTTGAAAAAGAAGTCGGCGAGGGTTTATTCAAAGATCTTCAGGTTGTAAAAATACAGCGTCAGGGCAAGCTTCTCAATCTTACTATCAAGGGCGACGGAGAACAAATAGAAAAATACCTGCGTTCTCTTAAACCTGTTTATCTTGAAATGCTCCCTCTCACTCTTGAAGAGGTATTTATAAGCGAAATGGAGGCGGTCGGTTATGACATTGACAACATTCTCAAGTAAACAATTTAAACCGCTTTATGCATGGGCTTTAAAAAGAAACAAAATAATAGCATTGGTTTTTGCTTTTTTTCTGTTACTTTTCGGACCTGTTCTCGACCTGTACTGTCTTTCTGTTGACGATTTTACAGAAGAATTAGGCATGATCTCTCTGGTAATCTTCGATATGATCTCGGCACTGTTTACGTTGATATCTGCGCTTAAAACATTCTCTTTTATGCACAACAAACGAAGTGTAGACTTATACGGTGCTCTGCCCTCAAATCGTACTACACTTTTCATATCGCACCTTTTGGGCGGAATTACGGCGATCAGCCTACCTTATCTTGTTATTTCTATACTCACAATAGGTATTGCCTGCCGCAGCGCAGATACCTTCAAATTCGGACTTTTCTCTATTGCTGCCAATCTGCTTATGATAATCGCCGCATATACGTTTACAGCGCTTATCGCATACTGCTGCGGCACTTTGGTAGACACAGCAATTATATCTTTTGCGTTGAATGCGATTTGGATAGGCATGGTAGGTATTTATTATTTACTCCTTGCCGATATGATCCCCGGAATAGACTTTGACAGCATTATCGGATCTCCCACTATAACTGCGCTTTCTCCCTACGGGTTCAGCTCATGCGCAAGCGGTTTTTATGCGGCAGAAGAATTACCCACAGCGATAAGCATTATTGTCTGGAATATAATATTTATTGTATGTACATTCTTCTTGACCTTATACGTTGCAAATAAACGCAGATCAGAGGTATCACAAAACGGCTTTGCTGTAAAGTGGCTGCCGATCGTTGTACAGGCGGGTGCTTCGGTAGTTGCAGGCGGTATTATTGGTATGATCGCCGCAGAAACTGCCGAAAGCGGTTATGGAAATATGATCGTTTTCAGCTTCTGGTTTGTAATAACCGGATTTGTAGCCTTTATAGTACTCTATATTATTTTCAACAGAGGATTTAAAGGTAAAAAGCTGCCCTCAGTTATCACTTATGTATGTACTATGGCAGTTTCCATTTCACTGCTTTTCGGTCTTACATACGGTTTAGGCATAGATACTTATGTACCCTCGCCCTCAACGATCAAAAAGGTTTCTATTGACTACGAGCCTTATGTATTTACAAACCCCGAAAACATCAAGACGATAACCGAAATTCATAAGGTGATCGCACAGGGTATCAGAAAATCTGAGGATTACCCCTACTTTTTAGGTTATACCCACACAGATTATTATAACTATGATTATCCTGTATATGACGAAGAATACGATGATTACGCAAACGATACATTCAAGACCTATGATGAACCCGAAGCAGCTTATGATACTATGATCGAACCTGAGTGGTATCCTGACAGTTTACAAACACAATATCCTTATGTAGATTATCTCAATTACAAATTCAAGTATACACGTAAGATAGGCTTAGCTGTAATCAGAGGTTATTACATCTCACCAACCAAAGCAAATAATAAATGCTATGATCTCAAAAAGTTAAACGAGCTTTCAAGAAAGCTTGTATCTTCACAGGAGTTCAAAGAGCAGAATGTTTCTGCACTCTATGACAGCGATCTGATCGAAAACATCACTTCGATAGATCTTACTTACCAGCGTCATTCATATAACTACGGTGATGATTACTTCACAACAGGAACTGCACGATTAAGCACATATCCCGATATAACTTCTCCGTTATTTGAGGCGCTTAAAGAAGATATCGCAGCAGATGAAAGCTTTGTACCCACAGAGAGCTGGGGCGACATTCCCTCATATTTCAGCAGATGTATCGGAAAGCAGTACATTGAATTTAAAATAACCTACAATAAATCAGATAACAACACATACAATTACGAAGTTGACCGCATTCCGACAAATACCAACACAAGGATTATGACTATCATAGTCAAGCCGACATACACCAATACTATGAAGCTGCTCAACGAATACGGAGTAAAGCCGGAAAAGAAACCCGATTACAACTCTGCCGCAGATTATCCGGAGTCTTACTACAATTTCTGTGATACAGGCAACTATGCTTATCTTGAAGAATTGACACGCTCAGAATGCTATAACTGGGCTTCTATCGCATGTGATGTTTACGAAATAAACTACAACGAATGGTCAAACGAATATTTTGATAAATACCAGCAGGAACTTCTCGATAAAACCGACGAGCTGTATAAGCAGCATTCAAAAAGGTTAGCTGAACAAAACGGCTATGTAGACAATACCGAGCTTGCAGACGCCATATATATGGATCTGATAACATACGCCTTTGAGTATGTCGAAAAGTCAAGCGGTTTAATGCCTGATTATGATACAGACACAGCTTCCGACACAGATTCAGCAAAAGCGACAACAACATCAAGCACTGTTGAAATGTAAGATCTGATAACTACTTATAACATATAAACCCCAAAAAGACAGCCGCCCTGATCT
>JAFPLH010000020.1 GCA_017402845.1 Clostridia bacterium | reverse complement strand
TTCCGTATACACAAAATCAGCTCCAAGAAAATCGACAGCCTCTGAAAACTGCATTCCGTCACGCTCGATATAATATCCGCTGTCACTGTATGTTCTGCGGTACTGCTTACCGTTTATATTTGTAATTTCGCTTTTTATCATTCTGCTTCCTCCAATTCGCTTATACCTTTGATTTGATTTGCATATGTCACCCAATTTGTGGCGTTTTTGTAATTGTCAACCTGATTATCGGGTACATAAATATAGCCAGTGCCGCTTGCAATCGGGGTGTTGGTAAACGCATCTGTGTGTTCCAATGCTGCAACTGTGTTTCTACGCAAAACAAGAGTAGTAAGCATACCACAGCTGAGAAACGCATATGCTCTTATGCGCTCTAATAACGGAAAATCCGCTGTTGTTAAGCGCGCACAACCGGCAAATGTTGAAATCCCAATTTCTGTTACTACCGGGAGGTTAATTGTCGTAAGATTTAGGCAGGCGAAAAACGCGTTCGTTTCTGCGTTTGTCACTGATGGAAGATTTACTGTTGTAAGGCTTGAGCAGTAGGTAAGCGCTCCTGCTCCTACGGTAGTTACCCTATCGTTGTTTATTTCAGTAATACTGCGATTTATAAGTGCGTCAAGAGTGGCGGTGTCTGTATTACCGCCGCCTTTGCGAGATTGAATATATGTATAAATCTCATAATTTGTCAAAAAATAATCACCTCAAATTAATATTTCAAAAAAGGGCAGCTCTAAAATATCCCTGTATTGTTCGCATTAACGACATAAGGACTCAGAACTGCCAAAAAGGAATATATTCCTTTATAACCAATATAAAAGGTGTTAATATTGCATAATAGAATGCAATTTTTTATTTTTTAATTGCTTTCTTCTCCGAACTCTTTCCATGTGCCGCCATGAAGTATATACAAAACCCCTGTGTCCACGCAAAGAGCCGTTGAGCCTGTTTTTGCGTTGGGGAAACACTGATTAAATTGTCAGCATTACTCATGCAAATGCACCCTTTCCGTTATGACTGTTTTTATACTTGTTGTTTCTTCTTATCAGCCACTTGAAGAACCTTTCTCCGTCCATTTCTTCTGTAACGGTAATATCTCCGATATTCTTACATTCCTCATAAATAAGTTTTAAATAGGTGAGTATCTGCTGTAATACTTCCGTGTCAAGCGGGCTTGCGGTGTTTATCATGCTTTGCAGCTTGCTTAAAGGAGATATTACTTCGGGATCGTTGTATGCGTTTTCGTTATCGCCCACAATTGCAAGAGTAGGAGCTTTTACTAAACCGCCGCTTGCAAACCTCCGTATTCCGGGCGGTTCTTCGGGCATAGAAAAGCCCCGGCTCTGCCCGAACATATCGCCAATAATACTTACAAAATCACCTATGCCGTCAACTATCGACTTTGCAACACCATAAAAGGCAGACCAAACAGTATTAAGTGCGTCAATTATTACGTTTAACACACCTTTGATAACTCCCCAGATAGCTATACAAATACCATGTACAAATTCCGCAAAGCCTTTGACGCATTTTTCCAAGTCGCCTGTAAATATGCCTGTGATAAGGTTACGGTTACCTTTGGGGCTTCGATGTCTTCAGTCATCTTACCCGCTTAATGCGCCTTAGTATCAGGTTTCTGTTCGTCAGGCTGCGATTTCGCTATCCCTTCTTCTCGCCTGTACCTCACGATACAAACCTCGGGAGTCGCTATAGAGTTCGTCGGTAACTACGCCTCGGTGGACTTTCACCACAGAGCATTGATATGCCCGTCATACTGAAAAAAGCACTCCGATATGCTCGAAGTGCTTTTGTTTAAAACTCGTAATGTGTCCACATTGAAATAATTTTGACCACTTTGTTTTCTTCGTCAACCATATAAACAAGTCTGTGCTGAGAATTAATTCTGCGTGAATAACACATACTCAAATTTCCCATCAGCTTTTCATAAGGCGGCGGATTTTGAAAAGGATTTATTATTAAAAGATCAAGCAGATTCTGAACATTCTTTTTCAATGCAGGATACTGCTTAATTTTTTCTTTATCCTTTTGAGCTGCTTTGGTAATTTTCAAACTGTACTTACCATTCAAAATCATCACACTCCTCAATAGGAGTTGCCGCTCCGCTCTCGAGTTTTTCTTTCATGCCCGGTATAGAAGTCAGATAAATTGTTTCCATAAGGCTATTGTACTCTTCTTCGCTTATCAAAACTGCATTGCCGTTTTTTGTGTTAATGTTTACAGGCTCGTTATATTTTATTGTCTGCTCTATAAGCTCGAAAAGCTGTTTGCGAAAACTTGTTGCATTCATATTTATCATCCGTTACACCCCACAATCACAATATATGTACAGTATAACGTACATACGCATAAAAGTCAAGCGTTTTTTCAAATCAAGTCCAATCTCGTATAATTAACTGTTCCGTCCGGGTTTCTCGCTTTTTCGCCGCTGAATATCCTGCGCTTCTCTCCGAAAGCTTCTGCTTCACCGTTCGAGATAGCAGCGATATCAGGCGCAATATCTCCGATAAAATAACATTGACCTGTTATCTTTACCGCCTGCTTATCGCTTATAATTACGGTTTTTGCCTTATCCTGATAATTACACATCAAATTCAGAGTACCAATAGAAATAGGCTCTCCGTCCTCGGAAAGCCCCTCTTGAAAAAGCGTGACGGCAACAGGCGTTTTGCAGACGGATATTAATACCGACAAGGATATTTCATATTTTAAGTAAACACTGAATATCGTAAAAAAAGAACAATGGTTGTTAATATTTGCTTGAACGTTTTAATCAGGTCAACTTTAGTAACTCGTTTGTATTTTTTCTCAGCTTCTTGAAACGCTGCCTCGTATTCCAAATTATTTGGATCACACATAGAGAAATAATCGTCTTGTGCAGGATCAAATCCGAGTGTTTTTTCTTATCTGCCCAAAAGAGCTGCCGAGAGAGCGTTCCATATATCCTCATTAATGCTCCAGTCACTTCTTATTGCGTCAATGCCTTCCATTAGATTGTTAGCTCCGATCGCTATCTCTGTAAACAGTTCAGCGTACATATAGTAATACTCGCTTTCTCCGTATGTATCATACCCGTAAGCAGCACCATTCTCTGAGATCTCGTCAAGCTGATTGTAAATATCGTCAAGATTCAAATACGCATGCATTGATTTTTTCCACAAGGAAATTTCACTTTATTTAAGCATTATTCCTCCCTGCTAAAACTTCCAAAAGCGTAAGGTTCGTCACTGTAATTATCACCAAGAGCAAAATTTACAAGCTGCTTAGCCTTGTATGCGTCTTTGCTGTCTGTAAGGTTGATAGTAGTTGTTGTTTTGCCGTCTGCCGTTCTCAACTGTACAAAGCCCTCCGGCTTGCGTTCGCTCTCCGGCGGTGTGATCCACTCTTTTTTAGCTTTTTCAAGCCGTTTATAAATTCTTCTAATAGGTTCAGTTTGGTTTCTTTCTCCGTAAAAACACACCGGGCATATATACACCCGAGCATTGTCTTTCTTACGTTCCACTCCAAGCCGCATTTACGGCAGTTACTATACCGGCAGCCGGAGCGGTGCTTTAAACGTCCTTTTCTTTTTACGTCCGACATGGTTATGCCTCTGTTTCTCTGATTGCGTTAAGCAGTCCTGTCGGGTTCTGCCTTGCGAGATCCTCAAGAGCACCTTGTATTCTTTCTCTGCACTTCCTGTTCAGATCATCAAGCTGCTGTTTCGGTACATGGTCTATAACCTCTACAACATTCAGCTTTTTGTCAAATACGATCGTTTTCATAAGCGTGCTGCTGCCGCTGCTGTCTGTTCCGAATATTCTCACATTTGGCATTATGATCGCTCCTTTCGTGTAAATATATGTTGATGTGTTTGTGAACTTGCTTTAATCGTTCTCTTTCAAATACTTTATCCACTCTCTGTATGTTTCCCTCTCTTTATAGCCTATAAGAGCTAAAAATTCTTTTTGTGTAAGTCCTCGTCTTGCACGTTCAGCCTCGATGTTTGGATATTTATCTTTGGACACTCTTTTCACCACCTGTATTATTTTTTGATGTACACCTTTCCTGTACATTTAAAAATATTTACAGGCATTATGTATACTTTTTCATAAAATTAATACATTAATTCTGTATAGGGCAGTTCTAAAAACCTAATGTCGTTCAGATGTGCCGTAGATTTAGTCGGCAGATTGTACAATAAATCCGCAGGAATACTGACGTATGTCAAGATTTTTTGTGCAATATGACGGCTGAAGATACGGTGCAAATGGACGGCGTGAGGTTTTTAGAGGTGCCCATATATTATATCAAGGAGCTGATACCATGAAAACTGCCGCCGCATACATCAGAGTATCAACGGAAGATCAGGTCGAGTATTCACCTGCTTCACAGCTTGAAAAGATACGAGAATACGCCAAGCGCAGCGGGTATATTCTCCCCGAAGAATTTGTTTTCGCCGACGAGGGTATTTCGGGCAGACATACCGCCAAGCGTCCGGAATTCAACCGCATGATAGGCATTGCAAAACAAAAACCTAAACCGTTTGACGCAATACTTCTCTGGAAGTTCTCCCGATTCGCCCGCAACCGTGAGGACAGTATCGTTTACAAGTCAATGCTGCGCAAGCAGTGCGGGATTGATGTAATATCTATTTCCGAAAATGTCGGAGATGATAAGATGTCCGTGCTGATAGAAGCAATGATAGAGGCTATGGACGAATATTACAGCATAAACCTCGGAGAAGAAGTTAAACGAGGTATGAACGAAAAAGTCAGCCGGGGCGAGGCTGTGACTATACCGTCGTTCGGTTACGACATCAAAGACGGCGTATATATTCCCGATCCCGTTACTGCACCGGCTCTTAAACGGATTTTTGAGGACTTCGCCAACGGCAAAGGTATGCGTACTATCGCTATGGAGCTCAACGACTGCGGTTTTCGTACACGTCGGGGAAACCTATTTCAGAATCGTACAGTGCAGTATATTCTTAACAATCCCGTATACATAGGAAAAATACGCTGGACTCCTACCGGAAAGACCGACCGGGATTTTAATAATCCGGATACTGTTATTATTGACGGTACTCACGAGCCGCTGATCGACAAAGAGCTGTGGAATACCGTACAGCAGAAAATTGCAAAAGCTCCAAAAACAAAATATATGCGCTCAGACGCTCCGAAACAGCCGTTCATGCTTCAAGGTCTTGTACGCTGTAATTCCTGCGGTGCTACTCTCTGCCAATCTGCAAACGGTTCTGTGCAATGTTATTCGTATGCTCACGGATCCTGCAAAGTATCGCACAGTGTATCTTTGAAAAAGCTTGATGTTATGTTTATTCAGAGCCTGAAAACATCTGTCGAGCTTAACGATTTTAAGATCGACGCTGATTATAAAAGTTCGTTAGCTAAGAGTAACAACGAAACTCTCCTTGCTCAGATCGAGCGTGAGAACACAAAGCTCAGACGTGCAAGAGAGGCATACGAAAGCGAGATATACACTCTTGACGAGTACAAAGACAGCAAGCGTATAATTGAAGAAAAAATACGCTCCTTAAAATCAAAGCTTACCGACGCACCCGCAAACGATCCCGACGCTGAAATTAAAGCGCTCAGAAGAAAAATAGTAAGCGTACTTCCGGCGATACAATCTCCGGCATTATCAGAAAACGAAAAGAACAGCATTATAAAGTCTTTTATCAGCAAAGTTGTATTTTATAAGCCCTCCGGCGATCTGGAGCTTTATTTTTATACCTGACTTTCATATCTTTTTACAGTATGCACCACCATACTGTGTTATTATTATCTTTGCCAGCGCCGGATTCGGATTCTTTATCTTTACAGGATACTGTAATTTCTTTTCATATACCCACATATTATTCAGCCTCCTCACACAAATCCCACGGCCATGGGTTTTTTATCCATTTCATTCTGTTTTCGGGTGAGTCCCTGAAAATTATCGGTCCGTATTTTTCCTCGTATTCTTCTCTGAGCTCACGGCTCATTGTTTCATAATCTGAAAGCTTTTTCAGTGCGGTTCTGTCCTGTGGGTGTGTATCAAGATATAAGTTCAGTTCTACTACCGCAAAATCGTACGTTGCTATTTTCTGCATGAGTTTTTGTCGTTCGCTCATTTCGCACCGTCCTTTCCGCAGCAAAAGGGTTTGTTCAGCTCAGGAAAAAGCGTTCCCTCGTTTATGCCCTGCTCTGCACTGTAAAGCCTGCCTTTTTGCTGATATGGTATATACGCCATTGCCACTGTATAATCTTCGGGCAAGGGTGTTGTAATGCCGTATTGCCTTTCTGCTATTGATAAAATATATTTTTTATCTTCCATGTTATCGCTCCTTTTCTGTATCTGACCTTTTGCGGTCAGAGCTGCTTTTTTTTCGTGTGGGTTTGCTGCCCTTTATATAGTATTCTTTCTGTACCGCTGACGTTACACAAAAAAAGCCTCGAATCCGTTTATGATTCGAGGCTGTTGTTATAATACAAAAAAGAAAATACAGAAAAAGTGAAGCAGACTTCCGATAACGATAAAGATATGAAATACAGAATGTATATAACGCTTTTTCTTGCCTATGCCGTAAAGCACCGCACCAATAGTGTAGCTTATTCCGCCGAGAAGAAGAAACGCAAGTCCGCCCTTTCCGATAGATTTTATCACGATAGGCAAAACCGGTGCAATTATCCAGCCGATAGCCAGATACAACACCATTCCCAGCACTTTGTATTTTTCAAGATTTATCGCCGTAAACGTCACACCTAATGCGGCAAGTCCCCAGACAATACCGAAATACGTCCAGCCGAGAGCCGTGCTGTGCTCACGCAGTACGCAAAGTGCAAACGGTGTATATGTGCCTGCTATGAGAAAAAATATCGTACAATGGTCAAGAACTCTGAATACCCTTTTTGCTTTCAGCTTCGGGCTGAGTCCGTGATATATACTCGACATACTGTATAAAACTATCATCATACTGCCGAATATTGCTCCGCTTATTACTCCGTAAACGTTATGTCTGACAGCCGCAAATACTATGCATAATACCGCCGCAGCAATTGCAAAAGCTCCGCCTACAATATGCGTAACCATGTTGAATACTTCTTCGCCTTTTGTATAAGACGGCAGCGGAATTCTCTCTTTCGTTAATTTTTTCGATTCACTCATTTTTCACACCCCTTTTTATTGGTATTATCATTATATCACTGTACAATTCAAAATTCAATATCAATTGTATGTGACATTTATTTTTTAATTGCCCTTGATTTTATGTTGACTTCATTACCGAAAAATACAAAAAAATTTTTTTATTCTTTAGGGCACCTCTAAAAACCTCACGCCGTCTATCTGCACCGTATCTTCAGCCGTCATCTTGCACAAAAAATCTTGACATACGTCAGTATGCCGGCGATTTTAAAGTGCCGTCTGCCGACTAAATCTGCGGCACATCTAAACGACGGCAGGTTTTTAGAGATGCCCTTTATAAATCTTCAGATTATCTTTAGATTGACGGTGTATAATCAAATCATAGAAAACGAAATTACAGTTGCGTATATATAGGAGGTCTGACAATGAAAAGATTGTTATCAATAGGTTTGGTTACTGCTCTTGCATTAGGCACAGTTATTACAAGCGGCTGCGGCTCATTTCCACAAAAAGATAATCCGCCCGTTATTCAGAAGGAAGAAGGTTTGCGTGTTCACGCAGTAAATGAAACTGATGATACCGCTGCATGGCATATCTGGCAGAGCGCCCATGACGATTTGTTCAAGGTTGAGAATCCTTCTGAAAAATATTTCTTCTTACCAACGTCCGCAGATGAAAATGCCGTTGATATTTACAACAATTTTTCAGAAACGGTTACAGTAAACGGTACTTCTATTGAACCCGGCGCTGTTGAAAATGTCGCTTATACAATAAATACTCCTTACGAGATAACAGTAAAAGAAGATACATACACTCTCACTTTTATGAAATCAAACGCAGAAGCCGCTTTGTTCATCAATAATGATGATGTTGACGGCACAGGCACAGACATCTTTTCATACCTCAACAATGACAAAGAAAACGCTGATAAGAGCCGCACCGCAACCGCAGACAGCGCTTTGGTTGACGCTGACGGAAATATAATCACTACTCCAATAAAAAAGGTTAAAGGCAGAGGCAATACATCATGGTGGGCAAGCAAGAAGTCTTATAACGTAACCTTTGAAAAGCCTGTTTCCGTTGCAGGCATGAAAGAGGGCAAAAAGTATTCTATGCTTGCTAATTTTCAGGACGATTCTCTTTCTCGCAGCCGTATTCTTTACGACCTTTCCGACGCTGTCGGAATTCCCTATGCTTCCGATTCACGTTATACCGACCTTTACATAAACGGCTTTTACTGCGGCTCTTATCAGATGTGCGAAAAGATCTCCGCAGGTAAGAATTCTCTTATCAACGATATTTCCTCAGAGAATTATCTGAACGCTGACGGCAGCGTTAAAGAGGATTTCCCCTTCTTTGTTTCAGTTGATCCTTCTGTTGATAAAAACAAGGACTACTACATTGAAGCTGATAACTATATGCTTACGATAGAGTATCCCGAACTGCAAAAGGACGATCCCGGATATAACGAGGTCAAATCGTATGTTGCCGAAAAATACAAGGAATTCTACGACGCAGCAAAAGCAAATGACGGTAAATTCTCAGAGTATGCAGACGTTGACTCCTGCTCTAAAATGTTCCTTATAAACGAACTCGGCAAAAACTGGGACTCAGGCGTTTCAAGCGTTTACTTTGTGTATAAGCCCGACGAGAACGGCAAGTATAAATTCTACGCTTCACCCGTTTGGGACTACGATAATTCTTTAGGTAACTGTACCGGTATTAAGCAGGAGCTTAAATATTTCAAAATAACAGATTACAACGAATATACAGGCTGGTGGTGTGAAGTAAAAGGCGGCGAGGATAACATTATCAACCGCTTTGCAAATAACGACGAGGTCAAAGCCTGCGCAAAAGCTGTATGGTTTGACTCCTTTGTACCTGCAATCGATTACTTCTCAGGTAAGACCGATACCGCAGATACTAAGATAACAAACGAAATTTATACCGCAGATAAGTATTATTCTCTTGCAAAAGACAGTGCAGAAATGAATTATAAAAGCGGTTGGCTTTTAAAGCCAAATGACTGGGTGGCAGATCATTCATCACTTACTAAAGCTCATTTTGACGAAAGCTCAAAGCAAATGGTTACAGATGATACTCAAACAACCTATGAGCAGAATTATACCGATATGTATAACTACTGCTGCGATTGGCTCACAAGCCGTGCTGCCTGGATATCTCAGGAGTATTCAAAATAATTGAATATTCTATCAAAAAGCGAACCTATATCTCCGGGTTCGCTTTTTTTGCATTATCGCCTGCAAGATTTGACAAAATACTTGCATAAAGATGATTATTATTATATAATAAAGTTCTATCTTTTTTAATGTACTATTATGTACTGTATGTTTGGAGGTGTATTTGTACGAAAGACGTATCTGTTTTTGTTGCGGGAAAAAAATACGACACTCAGCCCGCAATTCTTAAAATCGTGTCGAATCCGGGCAATTTTGCCTTGAAGGGATTCAAAAAGGTCAAAAAAATCATTATCGGCAATATGGTCACAGATATCGGTATAAGAGCGTTTGCAGATTGTTCAAGTCTGGTGGAATTTGAAGTTGAACCGGGCAATCAGGATTTTTCCGCCTATAACGGTATTCTGTACGACAAAAAGCTTAAAAAGATAGCCGCTGTTCCGGCAGGCATTGAGGGCTGCTTCTGCGCTGCACCCGGCATTAAAGAAATTTTAAAGTATGCATTTGCAGGCTGCGAAAATTTAACGAGCATTATTATTCCCGATACTGTAAAAAAAATCGGCGCAGGCGCATTTTACGGCTGCTTATCGCTTGAATCGGTCACGCTTCCCGACAGTATCGAAATAATAGGCGCAAAGGCTTTTGAACAGTGCATTTGTTTACAGTCGGCTGTTTTACCGTCTGAAATATCAGAACTGCCCGACTCGCTTTTTAAAGACTGCGCTTCACTCGAAGCAGTTTATCATACTGAAAACATTGTCAGCTTCGGAGAATCTGTTTTTGAAAACTGCGAGCTTCTTAATAATTTACGGCTTTCGGATAAACTCACAGAGCTTGGCACAGCTTGCTTTAAAGGCTGCACCTCTCTTGAAACGCTGACAATGCCTGCAAGTCTGAAAAAAATCGGCAATAATGTATTCGTTGGCTGCGCTTCGCTTAAAAGCTTTGAAATACCCAACAATGTAATTATGGGCGGAGGATATAACTTTGACGGCTGCAAAAGCCTTGAGTACATAAAAATAAACAACGGTGTACATTCAAGCTTGGGTACATATTCATTTAAAGACTGCGATAAGCTTAAAACCATAGTTTTATCAGATGATGAACTAAGCGACAGCGCCGCTGCCGTATTGAAAAATGTAACCGTAATAACGCTGACCGACAACAACGAGCGCTACTGCATAGAAAACGGCGTTCTTTATTCAAAGGATAAAAAAGAGCTCGTTCTCGTCAGCAACAAAGTCAACGGAGAATTCATCATACCCGATACTGTTGAAAAGATCGGCTATATGTGCTTTTCTATGTGCGTAAGGCTTTCATCTGTTGTTTTCGGAAAGAATGTTGAGTACATAGGCAAAAAAGCCTTTTCAACATGTATCAGTCTTTCAAAGCTTGAATTTTCGGGCAGCAAGCTCAAGATCTGTTCAGGTGCATTTGAAAACTGTAAAAAGCTAAAAAGCGTTATTATTTCGTGCGATAAATTCGAGATAGAAACAGACTCTTTTACAGGCAGCAGCACAATAAATAATATTGACATTTCCGTAAACGGTGAACTGAATATCCCCGAAAATTCTTTTGCTAAATTCAATGCAATAACTGCGGTAAAGCTAAAGGGCAACTCTGTTAAGATCGGAGCCTCTGCATTTTCGCACTGTAAAAAAATCGGTGCGGTCACTATCGACACTGTTGATCTTGATGTTGGAAATAAGGCGTTTTATCTGTGCAAGGCGCTGAATGATTTGTGTTTAAGCGCTAAAAGTATTTATATTGACGATTACGCTTTTTACGGCAGCAGCCTTGTTGATTTACAGATAAAATACGGTTTGCAGCCTCTAAAAGAAACTGCGCCGAAATTTGCAGACCTGCTCAGACAAGATACTCATAACAAATATATAGCCTTCAATAGATGTGATAACGAGCAAACACCTTTTGCGGCAGACTTTGTGAATATCGGAGCACTGAGCTTTGCAGGCTGTTCAACTTTGACGAAGCTGCATATAGCAAGCCGAAAAGCCGTTATAGGATCGTTTGCCTTTGACAATAACAGGTCATTGAGAGTTATACATATACCGATACATACAAAGTTTAATTCAGCGCCGTTTCCAAGGTGCCTTCAGCTAAAAGCCTGCGAGTTTTACGGAGATAAAAATACTCTGGCAGTATCATTAATAAGCGATATGCTTGAAACAGTTATCACAGCGCTAAAGCGGTATGACAAAGATAAAATATATCTGAAAAGCTTTGATTTTAAGGAGATACCTGTACGGGAGATCGGGTATATGTTTATAAATTATATGTATTTTTCGGAATTGGGGTATGAATACACAAATGCAGATTCAAATATGTTTAAGCAGACAGGCAAACGTCTTGCGCACCTGTTATACGACGTAATAATAGAAAACAGATATTGGCTCGATTTTTATATCGGAAACAATATGCTTTCAAGCAGTGATGTTCAAGGTCTGCTTGAAAAATGCAGCGATACAGAGCTGCGAGCATATATTCTTGATAAGCTGAAATTTACGGGTTTGGTATACGGCGCCAATGATGATCTTGACGACGATCTGTAATAAAATATAAAAGGAGCAGTATATTTATGCACAACAAAAAAATAATTCTTTTTCTTTTGGTATTATCGCTGCTTGCGCTGGTGTCATGTTCGGATAATGCAGGCGGCTCATCAAAGACAGATAATACATCACTCACAGACACATCAAGCAAACAACAGCCTGTTGAAAGCGAGCCAAACGGCGAGCAGAGATTCAGCGACTTGTCAAAAAGGTTTATTCACCCTGCCGAAAAATATTCTTTTGATCCTGAAACGGCTGATCCCTCAAACGAGCAGATGTATTTTACATATGATGATGAAGGGCGTCTGTTCGGGTGCTGCTACCCTATTGATGAAATTCAAGTTATCGTTTCTTATACGTACAAAGACGATATTGTACACATTGTCACCTTTGCCGATGAATACTGCGTTGATGACAGACGCTTTCGCTTCAAAAACGACAGCTCAAAGGGTTTTACCGAGTTTGGTGGTTATTATTTCAAGGGCGTGACAGTTGAGAAGCTGTAAAGCGGTCTTTGTGGGGTGTTGTAATATTCTTGTAAATGTTGTGCCGCTTATCGGTGTTTGTTCATCATTGTGGATTTGCTCCCAATGGTTCACTTCGGTTTCTTCTCGTATGTTATAGGGGCAGATCAAATATAGGGCACCTCTAAAAGAGTAAAAGAATACCGCCTGCTCTTGTGAGTGGGCGGTTAAAGTTTAAAACTCATCGTCATGCGGATAAATATTTGGAAGCTCCACTCCCATTTTTAACTATTTTTCTATATCAAATACAAAATCAAAGTAATCATTAGCTCCGTATTCGGCATTTTCATAGAAATCAGGAGTGTGTCCCCATTTAGCTTTATACTTCAGATACAATTGTTCAAGTTTTTTTGTCATTTTTCCACTATAAACCTCCAAAGCCGAATACTACATTAATAATTGTTTCTATATGTTCGGATAGCTTGCACTATATAAATCGGGGATTTTTCGGGGATAAAAAAACAAAAACCGCTTGAAATCTATAATTTCAAACGGTTTGGCGGAAGCGGTGGGATTCGAACCCACGAGCCCGTGAAGGCTACCTGATTTCGAGTCAGGCCCGTTATGACCACTTCGATACGCTTCCATTTAATTTAGCAACATTGTAATTATATCTTATTATTTGAAAATAGTCAATAGTTTTTGTAAATTTTAATTTGTATGTACTCACCTGCCTTCTATCGTCATTCTTTAAGAGTACCTTTAAAAGCCTGCCCCCTATACTACAAATTTCTGTTTTGAAATTATAAAAAAATTTCAAATTAGTTAGAATTAACGTGATATAGCGAGCATTTGAAAGCTATTTTGATTTTTTTAGCTTTTTTGACCTTATTTGACTTTGACTTTTCCTGACTTTCAACCTATAATATAATCACAAGGTCAAAGAAAGTCAAAGTCAAAAGCAATACAGCAAAAGTCAAAAGAATAGTACAGAAAACAGAAAAAAGGAATGAGAGTTATGCGTATAAGCGATATTGTCGCCCGGTATATTATTGATATGCTGGAGGAAAATAACGGAGACGCAGAGATACGCAGAAACGAGCTTGCCGAAACATTGGGCTGCGTGCCGTCGCAGATAAACTATGTTATTACATCACGCTTTACCCCCGAACACGGCTATATAGTAGAAAGCCGCAGAGGCGGCGGCGGGTACATCAAAATAACAAGAGTAAGTATGGATAAACGCTCGGCTGTTATGCATATTATAAACAATATCGGCGATAGCATAGACAATAAAACGGCAAATAACGTTATCAGCGAGCTTGTAAACAGACAGCTTATAGGTCAGGCAGAGGCAAAGCTTTTAAGCGTTGCAGTATCCGACAGAACTTATCAGTCTGTTCCCCCTGTTTACAGAGACTCTCTGCGGGCTTGTATCTTGAAGAATATGATACTGAATCTGGAGTAAGTAAAGGAGTGCTTTATTATGTTATGTGAACAATGCAAAAAAAATCAGGCGAATACACACGTTAAATCTATAATCAACGGAGAAGTTACAGAGCTTTCACTTTGTTCAAGCTGTGCTGCAAAAATGGGCTACGGAAATGTTTTTGACCACATGTTTGATATTGGCAGTATGATGAGCGGCTTTATGGGCGAACCTATGGCATCGGCATTAGCTCAGGAAAGAAAATGTCCCGGCTGCGGGTTATCGTTTGCTCAAATATCCAAAGGCGGCAGAGTTGGCTGCGCTAAGTGCTACGACGTTTTCTACGACAGACTGCTGCCGTCAATAAAGCGTATTCACGGCAACACCATTCATACAGGCAAGCGTTTGCGCAAACCTCAGCTTACAAGCGGTGAAGCTGCTGTGCAGAACGCAGCAGCAGAAAAAATTGCAGCTCTTTCACAAGACCTTAAAAACGCAGTTGCAAATCAGGAGTATGAAAAGGCTGCTAAGCTGAGAGATAAGATAAACGAGCTTAAAGCCCAAAACGGAGGTGTGTAATCATGGAGAAAAAGTGGTACGAGAAAAACGGTACAGACGGCGACGTTGTTATCAGTACGAGAATCAGATTTGCAAGAAATCTTGAAGAATATCCGTTTCCAATAAGATGTTCAAGAGATATCAGACAGAAGATAAACGAGAAAGTCAAAGACGCTGTTCTTAACAGCAACTCTGTTATTTCTTCTCGCTTTTCGTGTATCAACATTGATGAGCTTGATCCGTCGGGCAAGGTGTCGCTTGTAGAAAGACATCTGGTGAGTCCGGAATTCATATCGGAGGATCAAGGAAGATGTCTGCTTTTACTGGACGACGAAAGCGTATCAGTTATGATCAACGAAGAAGATCACATCAGACTTCAAGTAATGCAGGAGGGCTTTGAGCTTGATAAGGCGTATGAACTTGCTTCAAGGCTTGACACCCTGCTTGACGAACGCTTGAAATTTGCTTTTTCTGATAAGCTGGGATATCTTACACAGTGCCCCACAAACCTCGGTACCGGAATGAGAGCTTCTGTAATGCTTCACCTGCCCGCACTTCAGGCTACAAAGGCTATGCGTAAGATCTCGGAAAACCTTTCAAAGCTTGGCTTGACCATAAGAGGTGCATTCGGAGAGGGTTCTGAGCCTGTTGCCTGTATGTATCAGCTTTCAAATCAGATCACACTCGGCATAAGCGAAAAAACTGCTATTGAAAATCTTAAAAGCATTACAACACAGCTTGTAAATCAAGAGCTTAACGCAAGGCAGGCGCTCGCAAAAGAGATCACGGTTCAGGATAAAATATACCGTTCTTACGGAATTTTGCAGAATGCACGTCTTTTAAGCGGCGAAGAAGCATTGAATCATCTTTCAAATATCCGCATGGGCATTACTACAAAGCTTATTTCAAGCATTTCGCTTGATACGATAAACAGACTTATAGTTGAAACTCAGCCTGCAACGCTTATCAAGCTGACAGGCAAACCGTTAGACTCAGCCCAACGTGACAAGATCAGAGCTGAGATCGTAAGAAAAGAATTTGGAATTCAGGCTTCGCAAAAAAAATAATTAAGTTTTCGCTCAAGCCTTTTTCAAAAGGCTTGCGGGGTTCTAAGGGGCAGCGAGTCTCGCCTGCCGGCTCGGTCGGTGCTTCTGCTTCGCAGAGTTCTCCACCGGAGAACCGCACCCCCTTAGCCGCCGGAGGCACGCTCCAGCCCTTTTAGGGGTGAATTTCAAAAACACCAAGGCGGCGCAATAAAGTTTGATTTAAACAAACTTTACTTTTTTCACACGCTGAATTCGTAATGCGAAATCACGCATTTGTTAATAGGGAGGTATAAAATTATGTTACAGTTTACAAATTTTGATCAGAAGGCTAATAAGGCGCTTAATCTTGCTATCGAAACAGCACAGGAGTTAAGTCACACATGGGTAGGCTCCGAACATATCCTTTTAGGCTTGCTCAAAGAGGGTTCAGGTATTGCCGCTGCTGCGCTTGATAACGAAAACATCGAGTACGATCAGGTGCTTGACGCAGTAAAGGAAAAATTCGGCAGCGGAAATCACCCCGTTGCACTGGGCTTTAAGGACTTTACTCCTCGTGCAAAAAACGTGCTTCAAAAAGCGATCTATATTCACGCAGAACTGCACAGCAGCTACACCGGCACGGAGCATTTGCTGCTTGCACTTCTTGATGATGACGACAGCTACGCTTCAACGCTTCTTTCATCATTTGGTATTGATACCGACAGACTTGCTCAGAAAATTGTAGGAGAACTCGATAACCCCGCTTTCGACAGCGGAAAAGCTTCCGGACAGTCTAAAAACACAAAAGGCGGAAAAGGCTCTGTTAAGGTATTGAAGCAGTTCGGCAGAGATCTTACCGAGCTTGCAAGACAGGGCGGCATTGATCCCGTTATCGGCAGAGAAAAAGAGATTGAACGTGTTATACAGATACTTTCAAGACGTACAAAGAACAATCCGTGTCTTATCGGTGAACCGGGCGTTGGAAAAACTGCAATCGCAGAAGGTCTTGCACTTAAAATTTCAGAAGGCAAAGTGCCTGAGCTTCTGAAAGACAAGAGGATCTTTTCTCTTGATCTGACGGGTATGCTTGCCGGTACTAAGTACAGAGGAGATTTCGAGGAAAGAATAAAAAATGCGATCGACGAGGTGAAAAATTCGCAGGATATCATACTATTCATTGACGAGCTTCATACAATAGTCGGTGCAGGTTCTTCCGAGGGCAGCACTGATACCGCAAATATTTTGAAGCCGAGTCTTGCAAGAGGTGATTTTCAGATAATCGGCGCAACCACTTTAAATGAGTACAGAAAGTACATTGAAAAGGACGCTGCTCTTGAAAGACGTTTTCAGCCCGTAACCGTAGGCGAGCCCACAGAAGATGAGGCTATACAGATACTTGAAGGCTTGCGTGACAAATACGAGGCACATCACAAGGTCAAAATTACAGACGAGGCGATTAAGTCTGCCGTAACACTCAGCGCAAGATATATCAACGACAGATATCTGCCCGATAAAGCAATAGACCTTATAGACGAAGCAGCGTCGAGAGTACGTCTTAACGCGTATACCGCCCCCGACAGCGTTAAGGATACCGAAAACGAGATAAAAGCTCAGGAAAACGAGCTTGAAAGCGCCGTTAATGCTCAGGAGTTTGAACGCTGCGCAGAAATAAGAGATAATATCAAAAAGCTTAAAGCTAAGCTTGAAAACGAGAAAAAAGCGTGGAAGGAACAAACCCACATCTCAACCGAAGAAGTAACAGCTGAGGATATTGCAAATATCGTTTCTATGTGGACGGGTGTACCTGTTGTACAGCTCACGCAGGAAGAAAGCGAGCGTTTGTTAAAGCTTGAAACCATTCTGCACCAAAGAGTTATAGGTCAGGACGAAGCTGTTACAAGCGTATCAAAGGCTATACGCCGAGGCAGAGTAGGTCTTAAAGATCCTAAGCGTCCGATAGGCTCATTTATTTTCTTAGGACCTACGGGCGTAGGTAAAACAGAGCTTACAAAAGCGCTTGCCGAAACCATGTTCGGCACAGAGGACGCAATGATACGTCTTGATATGTCGGAGTACATGGAAAAGCACACTGTCGCAAAGCTTATCGGTTCACCTCCGGGATATGTAGGTTATGACGAGGGCGGTCAGCTCACAGAAAAAATTCGCAGAAAGCCGTACTCAGTCGTACTCTTTGACGAGATAGAAAAAGCTCACCCTGATGTATTCAATATGCTGTTACAGATTCTTGAGGACGGCAGACTTACCGATTCACAGGGCAGAACAGTCGATTTTAAGAATACCGTTATCGTAATGACTTCAAATGTCGGTGCGTCGCTTATCACAAACAATAAGAGAGCGTCGCTGGGCTTTGCAAACAGCAAGACAAACGATAACGAAAACGAGAGAACTAAAGAAATAGTATTAGACGAGTTAAAGAAGGTTTTCAAGCCTGAGTTTCTGAACAGAGTTGACGATATTATCGTATTCAACAAGCTTACACATGACGATATTAAGAAAATAGCTGTCAATATGCTGGCTTCTCTTGCCGAAAGACTGAAAGCCCTTGAAATTGAGATAGAGTTTACCGAAAGCGCAAAAGATAAGCTTGCCGACGAAGGCTTTGATGACGTATACGGCGCAAGACCGCTTCGCAGAACTATTCGCTCGAAAATTGAAGATGTCGTAAGTGAAAAAATACTTGACGGCAGTATCAAAAAGGGCGGTAAAGTCACCTGCGATGTTAAAGACGGAGAGTTTGTATTCGTTTAATAATATCTTTTAAATAATAATAAAGATCACATCTAAAAACACCGCCAATGCATTTTTATTCTGCATTGGCGGTTAAATTATTATTTCTTCACAAATCTGTCAATTATATATTGGTGCGCATTATTCTCGATAGTATCGTCAAGCGGCTTCAATTCCGTGTTCAGACCTCTCTGTTCAAGCATAAGCTTGATTATATGGTCTGCAAGCTTTGGATTTTTCGGCAAAAGTGAACCGTGAAGATACGTTGCGATTACGTTCTTATATAATACGCCCTCAAAGCCGTCTGTTCCATTGTTGCCGTTTCCGTAAAGAACCTTTCCAAGCGGCGTATGATCGTTTATATACGTTCTGCCGCCGTGATTCTCAAATCCGACTATCGTTCCAAACTGTTCGTTCTCTATTACAACATCGCTTATAAGTCTTGTCTTTCCAACCTCTGTTTGTATGTTGAGAATTTCAAGTCCTTCTATTGTTTCGTTTTCAAGCTTGTAGCAGCTGCCTAAAAGCTGATAACCACCGCATACAGCGGCAAGCACTCCACCGTCATTTACATAGGCGGTAAGCTCTTTTTTCATCTTTATGAGCTTATCACGAACTAAAAGCTGTTCACGGTCTGAGCCGCCGCCTAAGAATACAAGATCATAGTCGGTAAAGCTTATTTTTTCGTTTCCGTATATAGAGTCTACTTGTACGTCTATATCTCGCCACTCACAGCGTTTTCTGAGTGTGGTAATGTTGCCTATATCGCCGTAAAGATTGAGCAGATCGGGATACAGGTGCGCTATTCTCAGTTTCATAACTCTCCCTCCAGATCACTCAGTATTTTTTTGGTAGAGAAAAGTAAAGTGTAGTTTACCACTATGTAAACACATTCCCCTTCGCCCTTAACGGCATTTATTATATTCTGTTTCATATCGTCGCTAACTGTTATCTTGCTTTCGTCAATGCCGCAGTATTTAAAGCGAACGCCCATGTCCTTTGCTCTTATGCCTGCCGCCGTATAGCTTTTGATCGTATCGTTGTTAAGCTTTTCAAAGTCTACGTCCCAGAGCCAAGAAACATCGTTTCCGTCAGGATCATTGTCGTTAATACCGATAATAACGTCTTTTGTGCGCTTTTCGCTTATGATGTTTCCGATACTCTGATTAAAGCCGGCTGGATTTTTCGCAAGATTGAATACTACAAGCTTTCCGCCAATGTGGAATTCCTCCATACGTCCGGTCTGACCTTTGTATCTTTGAAGTCCCTCAGCGATCTCCTTTTTATCCATACCGCAGCTATCTGCAAGTGCAAAGGCTGCCAAAGCGTTGTATATATTGTATACACCCTTACAAGGCAGATCAACGTGGGCAGAGTTTACGTCAAAGCTAACGTAATCACCGATTTTGATATTCTCGCCGTCATATTGCGGTTTTGGTCTTTTGAAGCCGCACTTTTCGCAGCGGTATAAACCAAGCTGTCCGTACTGGTAGAAATCGTATTTTAACTCTGCACCGCAGAAGCGGCAATATCTGCCCTCTCGTGTTTCGTTGAGGTTTAGTCCAAGATTTTTGCTTATACCGTAATACAGAGTATTCTTATAATTCTTTCCGAGTGACGCTGTAAGCGGATCATCACCATTTAAAATGAGCGTTGCATTTTCGGCTTTATCGAGCGCCTTCTGAATGTATGAGATAGTTGTATCAATTTCGCCGTAGCGATCCATTTGATCTCTGAACAGATTTGTAATAACAATTTTTGTTGGTGTGAGATACTGCAAAATAATACGGGCGTATGCTTCGTCCATTTCAAGGCAGGCGTAATCTGCTTTGACCTTTCCTGAAAGAGTGCTGTAAGAGATAAACGCTGCCACAACACCCGAAAGCATATTAGAGCCTACCTTATTGCAGACGATTCTATTTTCGCCGTTATCCAGAACGGTATATATCATATTGTTTGTAGTGGTTTTTCCGTTAGTACCCCATACGGCGATAATATCCTTTTCGATATCGCCGCACATGCGTGTTAGTATATCGGGGCATATTTTAAGAGCGATAGTACCCGGCATTGAGCTGCCGTTTTTGCCTAAAAGCCTTGCAAAGCGTGAGGCAAGTTTTGCTGTCCATATAGCAATAATCTTTCGCATTTTGAACCTCCATTTTTTTATTCACAGTAATAATAATACCATGTATTGGACTATTTGTCAAAGAGATATGGTTTTCTGATATATAGAATTATTATTCATGAAACGCTTTGAATATGTTGTGTTTGACCTTTATGCAGAAATTTATTATAATGATAGGTACAATTCAATAAAGAGGTTAAAACATATGAAAAGACTTATTTGTATTATTTTAGTATTATCGAGTCTGACTTTTATTCCTGCCGCCGCTGCCGAAACAGACAGCATGCTTGATGTTATAAATACAATAACAAAATGGGAGAATACCGCCGACAGCAATACAGACATTATTACAAACGACGTTATATCAAATACAGGTACGAATATATACGATTGGTTTGCATTTTCTTCCGGCAGACTTGGCGCTGATAATACCGAAAAATATGACATCTGGAAAAATACACTTGCTGATACGCTTAATAATGACAACTCTTTTTCCGTACCCGACTATGAACGGCTTGCACTCTGCTGTGCTGCCTGTGGCTCTGATATCGCAGAAAATGAGCTTTTGCAAAAAGCTGTTTTCGACAATTTCACAAAAGCTGATCTAAGCAAAAAAATTGTAAATCAGCTTATATATGCCCTGCTTACTTTAGACTCACACTGTTATAAAATACCGGAAAGCGTTGATTTGTCAAGGTATGATCTGATTTGTGAGATACTCAGCCGACAGCGTGACAACGGCGCTTTGTGGATGATGAACGAGAATACATCTGAAACCGATCTTACCGCTATGATGATAACCGCCCTTTCACCGTATGCTAACGGCGGCGAGTTATTCACATACACTCAAAATAATGTTGAAAAGTCTGTAACTATCCGTGAAGCGATCGAAAAAGCGTTGGAGTACCTCTCAACAGCGCAGTCAGACGACGGTACAATGATAAACTGGGGAAGCTCAAGCTGTGAAACAACTGCACAAACTATTATCGCACTTACAACTTACGGCATTGATATTGAAAAAGATAGTCGCTTTATTAAAAACGGAAACACACTTTTTGACGGTATGACGACATACCGCCTCGATAACGGCGCATTTGCTCATTCATTTGACGGCGCAGGAAATGCAGACGGCTACGCTACAACTCAGGCATTGTATACTTGTATAGCACTTCTGAGAAATAAAAACGGTTACAGAGATCTTTTCGATATGCAAAAGGAGTTTTCACCCGAACAAAACAAGACTATACGATCAATTACAGAAAATATTGATAGTATTAGTACGCCCGACAACGCAGAGATCAAAAACATTCTTGACGATTGCTGTAACCTTTCTGTATGCGACAGACGTTATATCAAAAACTTTTCAAAGCTTGAAGATATACTCAAAGAATACAATATTGAAAATACCGCCGCTTATACCGCCGAAGAACTTGGAATAAATATGACGTATGAGTGTACCGTAACAAATATTACTTCACCGTTAGTATTATCAGAAGAAAGCTTAGAAGCTTTAAACGACAATTATTCAAAGCTTGAAGCAAGCTCTCAGAGCATACCGCAAAATGCGAAAAAACAAAACCCATATATACAAACGGCTTTTGCCTGCATTTGCGGTATAACTGCCGCCGCTGTGCTTGTGTTTAACAGAAAAAAAAGGAGCGTCAAGTGAAAAAGAAGTTTTTACTGTATATTGCTGTAATTTTAGCCGCGGTAATATTTGTTTGTACTCTCGATATCAAAACTCCCGAAGAATATTATACATCACATATAGCAGACATTTCTAAAGCCGAAATGACTGTTACTGTAACTGTAAGCTGTGAAACTGTGCTGAACAATTACGACAGCTTATCTGAGTCGGTAAAAAATGCCGATATAATACCAAAAGACGGAGTAATAATACCGAAAGGCGAATTTGCACTTCATGACGGCGACACCGCCTTTGATGTATTAAGACGTATTCTTGCCTACTATCAGATACCGCTTGACTATTCGGGAGATCCCGATAAAGGCTTGCAGTCGGTATACGTCAAAGGAATAGCCAATCTGTACGAGCGTGACTGCGGCGAGCTTTCCGGCTGGATGTTCTGCGTAAACGGAAAGTTTCCGCAGGTGAGCAGCTCAGACTATACGCTTAATGACGGTGATGTTCTGGAGTGGCTTTATAGCTGTGATCTTGGAAAAGATGTCGGAGATAATTATACAATTAGCAATTGCGCGGTTGTACACAATAAGACCGAAAATTCATAGCACGAACGACAAGATAAAAAAAATTTTGTTTTCGCTCAAGCCTTTTTCAAAAGGCTTGCGGGGTTCTAAGGGGCAGCGAGTCTCGCCTGCCGGCTCGGTCGGTGCTTCTGCTTCCCCGCCGCTGCAAGGCGGCGCAATCAGGTGTTAAATCGATCATACTAAGGCAATACAGTGCAATTAAATCTTTAATATATCTCTGAACCCGATGTCATCTATTTCAAATGCTTTTCCGTTCAGATATTCAAGCATACCGCCGTCAGTGTCAAAAGCAAATTCAAGTCTGTATGAACAAAGCGCTTGATATTTCAGCGGTACATTCTCGTTTTGCTTGTTTGTGCCGTATTTACCGTCACCGACAAGCGGATGTCCGATATATGCCATATGCGCTCTTATCTGGTGAGTACGTCCTGTTAAAAGCTCCACCTTGACAAGGCTCATTCCTCTTTTTTCAGACAAAACCTCATACCTTGTCTTTATCGTTTTGCTTTTCTCTGTCGGTTTTGATGAAATATATACCCTGTTTTGCTTTTCGTTCTTTTCAAGATACGCCGTAAGAAGCGCCGACTTTCGCTTTAATGCTCCGTGTACCGCACAAAGATAAAACTTTTTTATTTCTCTGTCTTTTATCTTTTGGTTGAGTATACGCAAAGCCTCGGCATTTTTGCAGGCTATCACAATACCCTGTGTGTTGCGGTCTATTCTGTTTGCAAGTGCAGGAGCAAAAGAATTTTCGTCTTTCGGGTTATACTCCTTTTTGTCGTATAAATAGTGCTGTAATCTTGCAAGCAGAGAATCGTAATAATAATTATCATCAGGGTGACATAAAAGCTCACACGGTTTATTAAGCAAAATAATGTTGCTGTCCTCATACACAATATCAAGCTTTGCGGGAGCTTTTAGAAAGTCAAATGTGTCGTATTGAGGTTCTTCAAAAAATTCATCTTTTATGTATAGTGTGATTATATCGCCCTCGTTGAGTCTGGTTGATATTTCGCACCTTTTGCCGTTTACTTTTATGTACTTGGTGCGAATGTACTTATACATTAACGGCTTGGGCAGGGTTTTAAACCTTTTTGTAAGAAATTTATCGAGCCTTTGGTTTGCGTCGTTCTTTTTTATCTCAATTGTTCTCATAAATGCACTGCTTTCTTTTTCTTGGCTATGTCTCACAAAGAAGCTCCGGAGTTTTTGAATGAATAAAGGGCACCTCTAAATAAAGGGCACCTCTAAAAACCTCACGCCGTCCATCTGCACCGTATCTTCAGCCGTCATATTGCACAAAAAATCTTGACATACGTCAGTATGCCGGCGATTTTAAAGTGCCGTCTGCCGACTAAATCTACGGCACATCTGAAC
>JAFPLH010000019.1 GCA_017402845.1 Clostridia bacterium | reverse complement strand
GGCAATTACGCGGTTGTACACAATAAGACCGAAATTTCATAGTTCACGTTTAAAGTAGAATTTATTATCAACAAAACTAATCAAGGCGGGCGAGCGCACGCAGGCAATTATGCGGCTGTACACAATAAGACCGAAAATTCATAGCACGAACGACAAGACAAACAAAATTAAGTTTTCGCTCAAGCCTTTTTCAAAAGGCTTGCGGGGTTCTAAGGGGCAGAGCCACTTAGCCGCCGGAGGCAGGCAAAAGCCCTTTTAGGGGTGAATTTCAAAAACAGTCTAAACGACTGTTTTTGAAAGAGGGGCATTTTGGCAGAAAATGCCCCTTATTACCGTTTTAAACCAAAGCTTCCCCGCCGCACCAAGGCGGCGCAGTAGAGTTTGATAGCGACATATCAAAACACAAGCACTTTTGACAGTCCGAATGTGCAATACTCTGCTGCCGCAGAGGTTGACAAAGAGCTGTAAAGTATGATAAAATCTACATAAATTCTATTGAAAACAGGGGTATTTATTTTATGAGAGCAAAAAAGATATTTTGTATTCTGCTTGCATTATTGCTTGCGGTTTTATGTTTAACCTCAGGGTGTTCGTCTGCGCAAGAAAGCGAACAAGAAGAAAACGAGGTCGAATTCGTTGATGAAACAAAGAAAAACACATCACCTGCCGCAGATAAAACTCTGCGTAAAGGCAAAGCCGCAGTTATACAATATATAGATTATTCGTCGCTTAACGAGTGTACAAAGGGAATAACTAAAGTGCTTGACGAATCGGGCATTGAGTATGACGTACATATCGGCGGCTCCGATCCCGAAAACGAATGTGCCGAAATTGCTCAGAATATCGCTATAAACGGCGGCTATGACGTTATTATCTCTGTGGGTACTACTGCTTCTGTCGCTGTTTACTCCTCGGTCAATACCGCTGCAAGAATACCCGTGATATTCTGTGCTGT
This sequence comes from Clostridia bacterium, assembly GCA_017402845.1. GTDB lineage: Bacteria > Bacillota > Clostridia > Oscillospirales > Acutalibacteraceae > RUG592. Next base: position 5,432 of record JAFPLH010000019.1, on the reverse strand, counting down.
TACCGATCCCGTCGGCGCCGGATTGGTTCAGTCAAAAAGCAAGCCGCTTAATAATTGTACCGGTATAGCGTGCGATCCTAACATTAAAGAACAGCTTAACATGATAAATACATTTCAGCCTTCAATAACAAAGCTCGGAGTAATATATACCGCTGAAGAACAGAATACCTCAAAAACACTTAAAGAGCTGAGAGAGGGCTGCAAACAGCTCGGCATAACTCTTTATGAAGCAGCCGCTGAGGACGCCTCACAGCTTACAGAGCTTGCTAAAAAAATGGTACCCGAAGTTCAGGCGATCACACTTTTGACCGACAATATGGTATCAAAGAATTCATGGAATATTGTAAATCAAGCAATAATCGGGCAAATTCCCGTATACGGAGTGAATATCTCACAGGTCAAAGAGGGCTGTCTTGCAGGATATTGCTTGGACTTTGAACAAATGGGCAAACAAGCCGCCGAAACTGCACTCTCTGTAATAAAAGGTCAGTCGGCGGCAGATACGCCCGTAAGAACGATGAATGACACTACGCTTTACGTAAACTCCGATATGCTCAAAGACCTTGAAATAGATATACCCGACGAGTATCAAAGCATAGCGCAGAAGGTTAAAACGTCGTACGAAAATTAAGAGGTACGCAAAATGATACAGGGAGTAATATTTGACGCAGACGGTACTCTGCTTGATTCAATGCCGTATTGGGACGCTTCTGTTATTAGTATGGTAACATCTATGGGCGTAACACCCGAAAAGGGCTTGACAGAAATTCTCACACCTATGAGTATGACAGAGGGTGCAGAGTATCTGATAAAAAGATACGGGCTTACAATATCCGCAGATGAAATTGTTGCCGAAGAAAACCGCAGAGCAGAGAAGTTTTACGAAACAAAGGTCAGCTTAAAAAAGGGTGTGTCAGACCTGCTTAAACTGCTTTACAACAACGGGATAAGGCTTGCGGTAGCAACGGCAACAGACAAATATCTGATAGATAAAGCGCTGAAAAAAACAGGTATACTATCTTATTTTGACGCTGTATTATCTTGCGGAGATATCGGACAGGGAAAATCCTCACCTACTATTTTTTATAAAGCCTGCGAGATCATGAAAACAGAACCACAGTTTACTGTTGTTACTGATGATTCTCTCACAGCAATTACAACCGCCAAAAAATACGGATTCAAAACGGCGGCTGTATATGACGATATGCAGAAGAAATTCTGGAATGAAATGTGTTCATTGGGCGACCTTCTCATTCCAAGCGAATTTGACAAAGATATATTTAAAGAATTCTTTATGAATGATTAAATGACGCCTAAAAAAAGCGGTCAAGCCTGAAAAGACTTGACCGTTTTATTAAAACTGAATTGGCTGCTATAAAGCTTTGAATTTTATTGAGGGACATTGTTTAATCGTTGTCAATATATTCAAACCTCGGCACTTTTCTGCCGTTATACTCAACCATTTCGGTAAACATAGAAGCCGGACGAACCCAGATCTCCCCGTTGTCGTACAATTGCTTGTAAACAACCATTTTCTCGCCTGTTTCTGAATGTTTTGCAAGCGCAAGAACAGCGTATTCCTTACCCTTGTAGTGACGGTATTTACCATACTTAATGGTTTTCGGTACCTGCTCATTCTCGGTGTTCGGCGTTTGCGGTGTTGTCTGTTCGGGTGCGGGCATTGGTGCAGGAGCTGTTACCGGCTCTGTTACTTCGCCTTTTAATGATTCGGTAAACTTGCCGAAGTCAAATTCGCCGTTATGGAGTATCATTACCCTTGCACCGTTAGGCGGTATGTTTATTCTTGTTCTTCCGTTTTCGACTCTGTATTGTGTACCGTCACCGAGTACGTCAGTAAGCACACAGCCGCCGTTTATACCGAAATCTATCGTATAATCACAGTCGCTCAGATTCAAAGCTACTGCCATTGTGTTTTCGTTGTTATAGCGCTTGAATACAAGCTGTTCGTTGCGAATTACAATATTCTCATACTTTCCGTCACATAATGCCGAAAAATGACGTCTGAGTGCAGACAGCTTTCCAATTTGCGGTACGAGTGTTTTTGACTTGCCCATTACCGATTCAAGCTCAAGACAAGGACGAAGCATAACGTCGCTTTCTCTTGTACGCTTGCCCTCTATTGCCCATTCGCTGCCGTAATATATCGACGGTACTCCGGGCATTGTAAACAGTATTGTATACACGTTGTTTACGTGATCAAGATTTCTGAGTGTTGAACCGATTCTGTTTACATCATGATTATCAACAAAGTTGTATAAACAAAGATTTTGATATATTCCGCCGTTTGAGAACTGTCTTTGAAGTGAATGTGCGATCTCAAAGTAGTTTTTGTCGTTATGTGAGGAATAAATACCCTTATAGCACTCGTAATTTGTTACGGAGTCCATCATTTCGGGATTTGCCCAGCGGTTGTAGTCGCCGTGTATGATCTCGCCCATAAGCCAGAAATTCGGGTTTTTGCTCTTGCAGAAATTACGAAGCTCCTTAAAGAAGTTCGGCTCAATGCAGTCGGCAGCGTCGAGGCGCAAGCCGTCAATGCCGAATTCATCGATCCATTTGCCTATTGCACCCATGAGGTGATCTACCACGTCACGATTATATAAGTTAAGCTTAACAAGGTCATAATGACCGCTCCAGCCCTCATACCAGAAATTATCGTTATATGGTGAACGTCCGTCAAAGTTCAGGTTTTGAAACCAGCCGCAATACTGAGATGATCTTCCGTACTGCTGAACGTCCTTGAACGCCCAGAAATCTCTGCCTACATGATTAAACACGCCGTCTAAAACAACTCTTATGCCGTTTTCATGAAGCTTTTGACATATACGCTTAAAGCTTTCGTTATCGCCTAAGCGGCAGTCTATTGTATAATAGTCGCTTGTATCGTATCCGTGTTTTTTCGACTGAAAAACAGGGCCTAAATACAAGGCGTTAATACCCATTTCTTTTAAGTGGGGAATCCATTTAATTAATTTGTCAAGACGATATTCTACGTTGCCGTCATTGTATTCAGGACAGCCACAAAAACCCAATGGGTAAATGTGGTAGAATACGGAGTCTTTGATCCATTGACTCATTGAAATCAACCTTTCGTGATGTAGATAAAAAAGTAAAAGTACGCTGACTGTTTTTGTCAGCGTACTCTATTTTACAACATATTCTGAAAAATTGCAACTGTTTTTTGTTGGTTTTTTATTAACAACGGCAGTTTTTTTAGCGATTACTATATCATTTTGCCTAATTAGCAAAATGAATATATAAAAAAGGAAGTCAAGCTCAGTTTCCTTTTTTCTCGTAATAATCATCAAGGGCAGCTTTTATTGCTTCCTCTGCCAAAACCGAACAGTGCATTTTATAGTCCGGCAAACCGTCGAGAGCCTCTGCAACAGCCTTGTTTGTAAGCTTCATAGCGTCCTGAATTTTCTGTCCTTTTATAAGCTCGGTTGCCATAGAGCTTGACGCAATTGCACTCGCACAGCCAAATGTTTCAAACTTTACGTCAGAAATGGTATCGTCGTCTATTTTCAAATACATTTTCATAATATCGCCGCATTTTGCATTTCCGACTTCGCCCACACCGTCAGCATTTTCAATTACTCCGACGTTGCGCGGATTCAAAAAATGATCCATTACTTTTTCACTGTATAATGCCATTTATAAACACTCCTATAAGATAAAGTCTTTTTTTCCTTCGGTCAGATCACGCCATACCGGAGAAAAGCTTCTAAGATATTCAACAATTTCTTTCACAGAAGAAATAATATAATCAGCCTCGGCTGTTGTAATATTTTCTCCTATACTGAGTCTTAGTGAGCCGTGTGCTACGTCGTGTATTCTGCCTATCGACAACAAAACATGACTCGGATCAAGTGCGCCCGATGTACACGCACTTCCCGATGATGCACTAATACCCTTTTGGTCAAGCAGTATCAGAATAGATTCTCCCTCTATACCCTCAAAGCTGAAATTTATGTTGCTTGCCAATCGCTGTACGGGATCACCATTCAACGCACAGTGCGGTATTTCCGACAAGCCCTTTATCAGATAATCTCTTATTTCTGATAAATGCTTGTTGTTTTTCTCCATATCTGCACAGGCTTCTTTAAGTGCGGCAGTCATTGCAAGCACAGCAGGAAGATTCTCTGTACCTGCACGCTTGCCCCTTTCCTGAGCTCCGCCCTCGATCAGATTCTGAAGTATAATACCCTTTCTTGCGTACAAAAAGCCTATGCCCTTTGGTCCGCGGAATTTGTGGGCAGAGGCAGAAAGCATATCTATATTTTCAGCCTTTACGTCAATGGGCAGATGTCCGACAGCCTGTACAGCGTCTGTATGAAAAACAACACCGTGTTTTCGGCATATCTCGCCTATTTGAGCAACAGGCTGAATTGTGCCTATTTCGTTGTTTGCTGTCATTATTGTAACAAGGCATGTTTCGTCCTTTATTGCTGCTTCAAGCTCGTCCGGCTTTACAATGCCGTTTTCGTGAACAGGCAGAAGCGTTACCTCAAAGCCGTTCTTTTCAAGCTTTTTCAAGGTGTGAAGTATTGCGTGATGCTCAAACGCACTTGAAATAATATGTGTTTTCCCTTTCTTCTTGCCGTTTATAGCGGCGGTAAGCAACGCCTGATTGTCCGATTCGCTGCCGCCTGATGTAAATATTATCTCTCTCGGTTCGGCATTTATTATTGCTGCTATTTCCGCTCTTGCTTGTTCGAGCTGTTCCTTCGCTTTCTGACCTATCGTATATAAGCTTGACGGGTTGCCGTAGTATTCACGCATACAGTCTGTCATGATTTTCACGGCGGTTTCACTCATTTTTGTTGTTGCGGCATTATCCGCATATATCTGCATATTATCAACTCCATTTTGTTTTGACTAATTATAACATACTAAACATATAAAGTCAATAGATTTTATAGATATTATTTATAGTTTGCCTTTTTTTATTATTTGTGGTATAATTGCGTATTATACACAAGGCAGCACAACACAAAGAAATTCTGTTATTGGTTACAGAGCTTTATCACGGCTTTCGAATGAGTAAAAAATTTATGAATAATTAAGTTTTTTGTCAAACTTTTTTTCAAAAAAGTTTGCGGGGTTCTAAGGGGCAGCGAGTCTCGCCTGCCGGCTCGGTCGGTGCTGCTGCCTACGGCAGCGATCTCCACCGGAGATCCGCACCCTGCGTGATTTTCACACAATTTGCCTGAAAAAATTCTAAGCGATACGGGCACTCGATTTAATCAGTGTTTCCTTAGTTAATAGTTTAGGGCATCTCTAAAAACCTGCCGTCGTTCAGATGTGCCGTAGATTTAGTCGGCAGACGGCACTTTAAAATCGCCGGCATACTGACGTATGTCAAGATTTTTTGTGCAATATGACGGCTGAAGATACGGTGCAGATGGACG
>JAFPLH010000018.1 GCA_017402845.1 Clostridia bacterium | reverse complement strand
TCACCCGATCAAGCGGAAAGAGAAAGCGGTGAGCTTTGTTTATTCGGCGATCTGAAAATTGATGTTTCAAAGAAACGAGTAACAATAGAACGCACAGAAGCACCGGCGGCAAAACTGAGTTTCGATCACCCTGTTATTTGTAGGGCTTTTGCTGAGTTTGTGAAAAGTGTGAAGGATTGAGCGGTCAAGCGACCGCAGGCAATTATGCGGTTTAACGTAATCAAAACTAAACAATTCAGCCCGCGAACAAACTTATTAGAAAAATAATTAAGCTTTCGCACAAGGCGGTCAAGCGACCGCAGGCAATTACGCAGTTGCACACAATAAAGTCGAAAAGTTTTCAAAAAAGCTGTCACAAAGATGATCTTTGCGGCAGCCTTATATTTTTATTCAGAAATTTTAGCGGATACTGAGGAAGTATATTCAAGCTCAGGTGTTTTTACGCTTACACGCATACCGTTTGAAATGCTTGATACTATAAACGCATTACCGCCGATAGTTGTATCGTCACCGATAACCGTTTCACCGCCAAGAACAGAAGTGTTTGAGTAGATCGTTACATTATCGCCTATTGTCGGGTGACGTTTTACGCCCTTTAACTGCTGACCTTTTCTTGTAGAAAGCGCACCGAGAGTAACCCCCTGATATATCTTGACATTTTTACCGATAACGGTAGTTTCTCCTATAACAACACCGGTGCCGTGGTCAATAAAGAAATACTTTCCGATAGTTGCACCGGGGTGTATGTCAATACCCGTTACGCTGTGTGCGTGTTCGCTGATAATTCTCGGTATCATAGGTACACCGAGAAGATATAGCTCGTGGGCGATTCTGTATGTAGTTATCGCATACATTCCCGGATAGCAAAAAATGATCTCGTCTGTGCTGAATGCGGCAGGATCTCCGTTGTAAGCAGCCTCAACATCAGTTTGAAGATAATCTCTCAAGGTGGGCAAGGTTTCAAGAAAGCTTTGTGTTATCTGTTCAGCCTTGTCAATTATATTTTCTCTGCTGAGGTTTTTGTTTTCGGGAAGGTTATCAAGAGCCTTTGCTATTTGTTTTTTCAGATTGTATTGTATAAACTCCAGCTTTTCTCCGACAAGAAAACGTGCGTATTCACTTCTTACCTTGTTGTTGTCGAAAAAACCGGGGAAAAGTATTTTTCTTATCTCGTCTACAACGCTTATAAGAATATCCTTGTTTATCATGTTGTCTTTATCAATTCGACAGCTTATTTCATGCTCGCAGTAGCTGTCAAGCAGCATATCTACCAAAGAATCGGTAGTATAGATCTTTTTGCAGCTCATTATTTCCTCCCGTAAGAAATTAATTCACAATTGATAATAAAAATATTACCGCTGCAAACAGCAATCACAGCACAGAGAACCCGAAGCTGTTTACAATAGCGTCGATTTTTTCACCCTTTGCGCAGTGGGGGCAGGCGTTTGGTTTATAGCTTTCATAGCCGTTAAGGTCATTAGGATCAAAAATAGACTTTACAGGACATTCGTCGCACTCGTCAACTGTTGCGAATATAGACGCAATACCCACTACCTTTCCGCCGTAATAATTAACAGCGTCCATAGCAGCAAGCGCACTTTTGCCCGTTGTAACAGAAGCGGCGAGAATAAGCACGTTTTTGCCCTGGAGCATGGGTACGTGGTTATCTCTGAAAACGATCTGACCGCCTGCAATAAATTCGGGTGACATAATATAGATCGTCTGGTGAGCGTTTATATTCTCGTAGCTTTCTTTTGTAAGCTCCTGAGCCATACAGGTACCAACGGTTTCCATTCCGTCAATGCAAAGAATACTATCAACAATGGTGCTTGCTCTGTAATCGTCTGCAAGCTCTTTAGCAACAGCCTTTGCGTCTGCTAAGCGCATTTTCTGAATGGTAACGTCAATAAAGTAGTTGGTGTGGATATGCATAGTGGCAAAGTGCCCTTGAGCAACTCTTAAATAAACGTTCGGATTTTTTGTCCTGATTTTTTTTGTTTCGATCGACATATTAGTCACCTCTATAAAAAAGTAAATTTCTATTATATTGTACTACACATATACCGAAAAATCAAGTGTTGCGTTATCATTAATGACGGGTGACATAGTTTTCTTCATTCAAAATTTACATATTGTTAATTAACACAGCGGCTTTTATGTAGTAAAATATATGCAATGCCACACGATAAGAGTACAAAAAATGTGGTTATAGAAATATTTGCAGAAGGTATAATTATGAATTATTATGAACTGCTTGAAATAACTGAACAGTCTACCGAGGACGAAATAAAAACGGCATATAAAACAAAGTATGCGTTATACATCAGCAAAGAAAAGAACGCCGACGAGCTTAACAAGGCTTACGATTATGCGATAAACCGTGTGCGCAGCAGAGAAAACAACAGCTCCTCTGAATTTGCAGATATTCGCAGACTTATAAACGCAGCACGCTATGAGGACGCCGAGCTTTTACTTGACGGTATGAATACTCTGTCGGCGCTGAGCGAATGGAACTATCTGAAAGGGTATATTCTCTATAAGAGGGGCTGTCTTTGCGAAGCTATGGTATACGCCGCCAAGGCAGAAAACGCAGTACCCTTTAAAGATGAGTATTCATCTCTTGTAAAGGAGTTAAAAGCCTGTACGGGTATGACAACGGAAAAAATTTCTCTGCACGTTTATTTTGAAAATGCTCGTGCAAGTCTGCTAAAGGCATTCAAGCACAAAAAAAGCGCTCAATGAAGAACGCAGGCAGGCTTAAAAACAAAAGCTACAATATAGCTTTCGGCGGTATATTCAGTTCTCTTAGTCTTGTGTGCATGATATTGTCGGGGGCGCTGTCTGCTGCGTCTTACTGCTTTGTTGTGCTGTCAAGCTTTTGCATAGCCGTCATCAGAGAAGAATTATCCGGCAGATATGCGCTTGCAGGGTATTTCGTTGTATCGGTATTATCGGCGCTGTTTGTTACTGATAAAGAAGCGGCGGCGCTGTTTGTATTCTTTTTCGGGTACTATCCCGTACTAAAGCTTTATCTGGAGCGCACTGTTTCAAATAGAACGCTGAGTTTTATCATAAAGACAGCCGTATTCAATGCCGCCTGTGTAGCGGTATTCTTTTTGACTGTGTATTTGTTGGGAGTACCAAAAGAAAGCTATATGATAGGCGCTCATTATGTGCCGTGGGTAATTCTTATTCTTGCAAATATTTTCTTTTGTATATATGACCGTACTCTTGCGGTCTTAATATCATTATATAAAATCAAATTTAAAAAATTCTTTAAAAGGTGATTATTTATGAAACAAGTTGGATTTATAGGCGCAGGCAATATGGCAACTGCAATAATAGACGGATTGATAAGAACAAATGCGCAATACGCCCAGAATATTACGGTATTCGACGTGCTTGAAGAAAAGCTTGAAATCATGCGTAATAAGGGCGTGAATACAACTGATTCGGTTGTAAGCGTTGCTGAAAAATGCGGTATTATTGTACTTGCGGTAAAGCCGCAGAATTATGCTCAGGTGCTCGAAGAAATGTCAAAGGCAGACTGCAAAGATAAGGTTATCGTTACAATAGCCGCAGGCATTTCGACAGACTATATTGCAAAGGCTCTCGGCTGTGAATGTGCAATGGTACGTGTTATGCCGAATACTCCGCTTTTGCTCGGACAGGGTGCTTCTGCTCTTTGCAGAAGAAACATCAGCGACGAGGATTTTGAGTTTGTATACAGTATGTTTGCAAACGGCGGTACTGCCGAAATTCTCGACGAAGCTCAGATGAACAGCGTAATTGCCGTAAACGGAAGCAGTCCGGCATATATTTATCTTTTTGCAAAGGCAATGGCAGACTATGCAAAGCAAGAGGGTATTGACGAGGAAAAGGCTTTGCGCCTTATTTGTGCAACATTCAGAGGCAGCGCTGAGATGATAGAGAAATCCGGTGACGATATAGACACGCTTATCAAGAAGGTTTCTTCTCCCGGCGGTACAACTCTAAAAGCATTGGAGAAGTTAGACGAGAAGGACTTTTATAATTCGATAATTGAAGCTATGCAGGCTTGCACAAAGCGTGCTGAGGAATTGGCGCTGTAATCAGTTAGAAATTTGCAGTCAGCGATCGGCGGCAAATTTTTTTAGAATACATAATGATCTTTCATCATACAATGAAACGGAAACTAAAGAAAACACTGAAGGGTACCTCTAAAAAACTCACGCCGCCCATCTGCACCGTATCTTCAGCCGTCATACTGCACAAAAAATCTTGACATACGTCAGTGTTACGGCGTGATTTTCGCACAATTTGCCTGAAAAAAATCTAAGCGATACAGGCACTCGATTTATTCAGTGCTTTCTTAAAAGAGAAAGGACATTGTATTATGAAGGATTCGATCATACTAATACCGACAAACAGGACAGACCATAACAAAAAATATTCTCCGTTGCGGGCGAATGTTTCACTGTTTTTCAGAAGATACGGCATGGCGGTGTTTTTCATTGCTGTGCTGTTTTCCGGTATGATACTCGGCGCGCTTCGCATAAGTGTTGGGAATGCGCTGTTTCATGAAAAGCTGTTTGATTATTTGCATAATACCGTAACATACAAAAGCGACATTCAGCCGTTAGAGGTTTTTGCCGATTCGTTTGTATTGTCTATGGTATTTACGCTGCTGCTTATCTGCTCGGCGGTATCGGTTTTAGGAGTGACCGCCGTACCGCTTATTATGTTTGTAAGGGGTATACTTTACGGCGCTGTATCGGGCTATCTGTGCATTGTCTTTGGTCTTAAAGGACTTGCTTATTATATCGCCGTACTTCTGCCCGGCGGGTTTATCTCAGCTTTGGCTCTTGTATACTGTTCGCAATACTGTATGGATTTTTCCGTTTCTGTAATTATGTCAGTTTTCGGCAAAGACAGCTCAATAATGCTAAAGCAGCGGTTAAAAGAGCTTATTATGAATTGTGCGTATATGAATATTATTCTTATTTTTGCTTCGCTTACCGATACTATATTGTATTATCTGGTGGGCGGTCTGTTTTCGTTTTGATTTTTTTGTTTTAAGGCAGCAGCGCACAATTATGGGCATCTCTAAAAACCTGCCGTCGTTCAGATGTGCCGTAGATTTAGTCGGCAGACGGCACTTTAAAATCGCCGG
>JAFPLH010000017.1 GCA_017402845.1 Clostridia bacterium | reverse complement strand
GGGCATCTCTAAAAACCTGCCGTCGTTCAGATGTGCCGTAGATTTAGTCGGCAGGTTGCACAATAAAATCGCCGGCATACTGACGTATGTCAAGATTTTTTGTGCAATATGACGGCTGAAGATACGGTGCAGATGGACGGCGTGAGGTTTTTAGAGGTGCCCTAATAAAAGAAAAATTCAAAATAATTAAGTTTTCGCTCCAAGGCGGGCAAGCGCCCGCAAAAAAATATGCGTGTGTGTTGAGCGCAATCGTCTGCACACATTTTTACACCCTGCATAATATGTAGTATACAATGTTGTCAATTAAGTGATAGTGAATTATTATACCCGTAAAAATTGGCAGCATTGATATAATAATTTGTAAGGCGGAGATAATATGTGTCGCAACGACTGCATGATTAAATGCTTTACAGCCTTTGGTGCAGGCTTGATAGTATCTTCTTTTACAGAGGGCGGTTTTATCCTGTTTGTTGCGGGTGCTGCGGTCATACTTTTATCGCTTGCCGTGAGAAACTGCTGTTAGGAGGCTGTCGTTTATGAAATTCGTAGTTATTGATAATCCTAAATTCTGGGGCTTTTTTCTTAGGAGAATGTTTGGTATTAGAAAGATAAAAACAGATGAGTCATAAAACGAACATAACGGCTTTTATAATCAGAACATAAGGCGATCTATGCTCCATTGTGCGGCGAAAAAGTCATTTTAAGATTACAGTACTCCCTCACGGACAATGTTGTCAACTTAAGAAAGAATATTAGATAGAGTTTATTGCGGTACTCCCTCACGGAGGAGGCGAAAAAGCCGCATAAAACCTAAGTCTCCCTCTTTGAGGGTGCGGTCTGCTTTGTGGCAGACGGTACCGCAAGGCAGCAGCACCGACCGAAGCGGCAGCGGAGACGGTGTCATAAAGTACGCTGTGCGTACTTTATGACGGAGGGAGAATATACAAAATTTTTTAAGCAGACTACTTTGCCGCACAGACCTTTTGAAAAAAACTTTTACTAATAATTCGAGGTGATTCAATGTCCTTTGTTCATTTGCATTTGCATAGCGAGTACAGTCTGCTTGACGGTGCTTGCAGATTAAAAGACTTAGTTCGCAGCGTTAAACAAAAAGGACAAACTGCCGTTGCTGTGACCGATCATGGCAATATGTTCGCCGCAATAGATTTTTACTGCGAGGCAAAAGACTTAAACATTAAGCCTATTATTGGCTGCGAGGTGTATGTCGCTGCGCAGAGCCGACTCGATAAAACAGGCTCAAATGAACTTAAGCCAAGTCACCTTATCTTGCTGTGCGAAAATATGACCGGCTATAAAAACTTAATTAAAATGGTTTCTCTTTCGTGGACAGAGGGCTTTTATCGTAAACCGAGAATTGACCGTGCCCTTCTTGAAGAATATCACGAGGGACTTATTTGTCTATCTGCCTGCCTTGCAGGAGAAATTCCAAAGGCTTTGTTAAACGGTGATTGGAGTACCGCTGTTGATACCGCTAAGTATTATAAGAGGGTTTTCGGTGACGGTAATTTCTTTTTAGAGCTGCAAAATCATCATCTTGAAGATCAGCAAACAGTAAATAAGCTTCTTGTGCGTTTGTCGCAGGAGCTTGACATTCCGCTTGCTGCTACAAATGACTGCCACTATATAGATAAAAAAGACGCTTCAACACATGATATTCTTCTGTGTATACAAACAGGACATACTTTGAAGGATACCGACAGAATGAAATTCCCGAATGATGAGTTCTATATAAAAACAGAAGAAGAAATGCTTGCGCTTTTCCCCGATACGCCGCAGGCTGTGTATAATACGGCTGTTATAGCCGATAGGTGTAACGTCGAGTTTTCGTTTGACAAAACAATTCTGCCGCAGTTTGATGTGCCGAACGGTGAGAACCGCGAGCATTATCTTACAAGACTCTGTTATGAGGGGCTTGCAAAACATTACGGCGATACTCCGCCCGACGAGGTGAAAAAAAGACTCGATTACGAGCTTAGTGTTATAACCTCAATGGGCTTTACAGATTATTACCTGATCGTCAACGATTTTGTGCGGTACGCAAAATCTCAGAAAATACCGGTAGGACCGGGCAGAGGTTCAGGCGCAGGCAGTCTTGCAGCTTATTGTATGGGTATTACTGAGGTCGATCCGATAGAGTTTGATCTGCTGTTTGAGCGTTTTCTGAATCCGGAAAGAGTTTCAATGCCCGACTTCGATATAGATTTCTGTGCTGTAAGACGGCAGGAGGTTATCGACTATGTTATAGACAAGTACGGAGCAGACCACGTTGCACAGATAATCTCTTTCGGTACAATGGCTGCAAGGGGCGCTATAAAAGATGTAGGCAGGGTTTTTGATATGCCCTATACAGATGTTGACCGTGTTGCAAAGCTTATTCCGCCCGATCTTGACATTACCATAGAAAAAGCCTTGAAGTCTGTGAGTACGCTTAAAAATATGTACGATACAGACGTAAACGTTGCCCGACTTATACAAGCTGCACAGGCGCTTGAGGGTATGCCGCGTCATACCACTATGCATGCCGCAGGCGTTGTAATTACCCGTGAACCCGTTGACAATTATGTACCGCTTGCGCTGAACGACAAAACCGTTGTTACGCAGTATACTATGAAAAAGCTTGAAAAGCTCGGCTTGCTTAAAATTGATTTTCTGGCTTTGCGAAATCTGACGGTACTCAACGACGCCAAAAAGCTGATACTTCGCACAGACAGCGCTTTTTCAGACGATAAAATCAATTATCACGATAAAAATGTATTCGCTATGCTTTCTCAGGGCAGCAGTGACGGAGTATTTCAATTTGAATCCGCAGGTATGAAAAACGTTCTGACGCAGTTCCGCCCTGAAAATATAGAAGACCTTATAGCTATACTTTCACTTTATCGTCCGGGACCTATGGACTCTATCCCGACTTATATTGAAAACCGTCATTCTCCCGATAAGGTGAGGTATAAACACCCTCTGCTTGAAAGTATACTTAATACGACATACGGCTGTATAGTGTATCAGGAACAGGTAATGCAGATATTCAGAACGCTTGCGGGCTACTCCCTCGGCAGAGCTGATCTTGTGCGGCGAGCTATGGCTAAAAAGCAAAAGGACGTTATGGAGAGCGAACGAAAAATCTTTATTTACGGAGAAACAGACGCAAGCGGCAAGGTTATTACAGAGGGCTGTATAAGACGAGGCGTTGACGAAAAAACAGCCGAAGAAATTTTCGGAGAAATGGAAAGCTTTGCTTCTTATGCGTTTAATAAATCTCATGCGGCGGCGTATGCAAAGGTTGCTTATATGACGGCGTGGTATAAGTATTATCATACAAAAGAATATATGGCGGCGCTGTTGTCAAGCGTGTTCGGGAATTCCGTAAAGCTTGCAGTATATATGGCAGACTGTAACCGTATGGGTATCAAGATAGAAGCTCCGCACGTAAATTACAGCGGTATGGGCTTTACCGTACACGGGAATAATATAAGGTTCGGTCTGCTTGCTGTGAAAAATCTTGGCGCAGGTATGATCGCTTCGATAGAGAGAGAACGCAGACAGGGCGAGTATAAAAGCTTGACCGATTTTTGCGACAGATTATACAGAAACGGTCTGAATATACGAGCGATAGAAAGTCTTGTAAAAGCAGGTGCGCTCGACGGTCTCGGACTAAACAGGCGAGAAATGCTTCACGGAGCAAAGAGTATCTTAGACGGTATCGCCGTAGATAAGAAAAAAAATTTAGAGGGGCAGTTATCATTTTTCGGCACAGAAGAAAAAGAGGAGATATTCAAGCTGCCTTCAATGCCCGATTTTCCGCTTAAAGACAAGCTTGAAATGGAGAAAGAGGTTTCGGGTATGTATCTTACGGGACATCCGCTTGAAGAATACCTGCCCTATATAAATTCCGTTAAGCTTACCAAATTTGCAGATATCGCAGACGGCGGTACTGTATACGACAGTCACCATGTAAGGTGTGCCGCAATTATCGTCAGCGTAAACTCAGTAACTACCAAAAAAGGCGGGGTAATGGCTTTTCTGGCGCTGGAGGATCTCTCAGGCATTATAGAGATGATCGTATTTCCGAAAACGCTTTCACAGTACGGAAATATTCTCACAAACGGAAATGCGGTAGAGCTGTATGCTTCGGTTGACGCAAAACCCGACGAGCCGCCGAAGCTTATTTGCGAAAAGGTGCGCTTGTGTCCGAAACAGAAAGCAGCGCCGGAGAGTACCTCACAAACAAAGCCGCAGACGCAAAGCAGCAAAGCAAATCAAAAGCTGAAAAGATTGTTTCTCAGATTTCCTGCAAAGGATAGCTATGAGTATGATTACGCTTGCAGACTAATGGCTGTTTTTGACGGTACAACGCCCGTTTCGCTTTACTGCTCCGATACAAAGGAATATGAACATTTACCCTTTGACAGATGTGTTTATATAAATGATGTGATGATAAACGAGCTTAAAAGAGTACTGGGCGAAGATAATGTGCTGCTAAAGTGATAGGGCGTTCAATTTTTGTTGACAAAAATTGAAAATTCACTTGTTATTTATACCGATATGTATTATAATAGTGATGATTGAAAAATTTATCCGTTTGCAGTAATGGTATGCAAATGTATTTATGGCAATACCGCACAGATATTGTGCCGAAGATGCGCAGTAGATTTTTTCGTCAGAATGTGCAGAAATTTTGCAGGCATACTGTCGTATGTTAAGAAATTTCTGTGCAGTATGACGGAAAAATCAAGCAGATTCGGAACAAAGCCGTCAGGCGGTAATTGTGCGGTGTTGCCTTATATGTACAGCCCTTTTCTGATTAAACAGTGAGGGCAGAAAGTAAAAGGGAGGACTTTAAAATGAGTCAGAAGGCAATTGCAGTTTTGACCAGCGGCGGCGATGCACCGGGTATGAATGCTGCTGTAAGAGCTGTTGTAAGAACAGGTATTTCAAAGGGCATGAAGGTTTACGGCGTATACAGAGGCTATAACGGACTGCTCTCAGGTGATGTTAAGGAATTGAACCTCAGAAGTGTTTCTGATATAATTCACAGAGGCGGAACTGTTCTTTATACTGCAAGAAGTGAAGAATACAATACACCCGCCGGTGTAAAGAAGGCAGCAGATTTTTGCAGAAATCTTGGTGTATCTGGCGTAGTAGTAATAGGCGGCGACGGCTCATTCAGAGGCGCTCGTGACTTGACCGGAGAGGGTATTCCCTGCGTAGGTATTCCCGGTACTATTGACAACGATATTGCTTGCAGCGATTATACCGTAGGTTTTGACACCGCTATGAATACTGCAATGGAAATGGTAGATAAAATTCGTGATACGGCTCAGTCGCACGATCGGTGCTCTGTTGTTGAGGTAATGGGCAGACGCTGCGGCGATATAGCTTTGCAGACAGGTATTGCAGTAGGTGCTGCCGCAATTCTTGTTCCTGAGGTTGAGTATGACCTTGAAAAAGATGTTATCAAGCGTATTCTCGAAAATCAGAGCACAGGCAAAAAGCACTTCATTATTGTTGTTGCTGAGGGCGTGGGCAAGGTAAACGAGATCGCAACTTATATTCAGACAAGAACAGGCATAGAGTCAAGAGCAACAATTCTTGGTCACGTTCAAAGAGGCGGTTCTCCCACACTTCGTGACAGAGTGGTTGCAAGCGAAATGGGTAATAAAGCTGTAACCTTGCTTGAACAGGGCATAGGCAACCGAGTTGTTGCTATGAAAGACGGCAAGATCGTTGACTTCGATATTACCGAGGCTCTTAATATGCAGAGAGTATTTGACACAAATCTTTACGAGATAGCACATACTATTTCAATTTGATGTATGAATTAAAGCTGGGCAAAAAGTCGATTTTTTATCGGCTTTAGCATAAATCTTTTAGGCATTGTTACAATGATTCTGTTTTAGAAATATAAAAGTATCAATTATAAAATATTTCCTTAATAATTTGTAAACAAATTTTAAATTAGGTGTTGCATTTTTTAAAAGGGTGTTGTATAATATAGATACTGATAATGCCGCAACGGCACATTTACTAACAGGAGGAATATTATTATGAATAAGAAGTTTATCAGTGTTATCATGGCTGCTACACTTGCACTTTCTTCTGCAGCTATCTGCGCTTCAGCAGCAGAGGTTGACATTCAGCCTTCAAAAGAGTCTGGTAAGATCAGATTTGACAAGGGTAAGTGGGATCACGGTCATAGCATTTGCTTCTACATCTGGGCAACCAAAGAAGGCGAAAAGGATCAGTTCTGGGTACAGGGCAACTGGCAGGAAGACGCTAAGTGGGCTTCTAAGAAGATCATCGCAGATGATGTTGAGGGTGACACTCAGTACTGCGAGATGGAAGTTGACATCATGGATGGCTGGAACACATTCATTATCTTCAACGATATTGACACAGGCGATCAGACATTCGACTGCGTACTTACTCCGAATGCTTTCGGTGACACAGCTCACATGACAGACGAGATGATCGAGAACCCTGAGGACAGCGAGAAGCAGTGTATCGGTGTTTACTTCGATTCTGCAAGCGACTGCGGTTCTCACTTGGTTATCACATCAACAGGTAACGTAGTAGGTAATGCTTTGGCTCCTAATGACGATCCTAACTGGATCGTTGCTAATGCTCTTTACAAGCTCCTTGGCAAAATGGACAAGAGCGGTGTAGAGTGCTGCACACAGGAGAAGGTTGACAACTGGGTATCTGCATTCGGTACAACAAAAGAGGCTGTTTGGGAGAAGTTCCAGACATTTGATGGTCAGGAAGGCCGTGAAGATTACGCTGCAAAGGTAGATGACG
The DNA here is from genome assembly GCA_017402845.1 of Clostridia bacterium. Classification (GTDB taxonomy): domain Bacteria; phylum Bacillota; class Clostridia; order Oscillospirales; family Acutalibacteraceae; genus RUG592. The sequence continues at coordinate 4,450 of JAFPLH010000017.1, read as the reverse complement.
TAAAGAAGCTCCTCGGTGTTGGCGGAGAGACAGACACAACATCTTCTGAGACAACAAGCTCTGAGGGCACATCTTCAACAGAGGGTGATACAAGCTCATCAACATCAAGCTCATCAACATCAAGCTCATCAACTTCAAGCACAAGCTCTAAGTCTACTACTACAACAACTACAACAAGCAAGACAACTACAACAACATCAGCTGTTACAACAACAGGTGAAACAGATACAGCTGCAACAGGTGACGTTACAGGTACAGCTGCATTTGCAGGCGTACTTCTCGCTGCTGCTGCAACAATCGTTGTTACTCGCAAGAAGGTTGAGGAGTAATCCTACAGATACATTCTGATTGAATAACTACTTAATATAAGAGTATCCCCTTGGTTATATTTCCAGGGGGATATTTAATAATTGAAACACTGAATAAATCACGTCCTGCAAACTGAGCACACATCTTGCTTGCCTTTTTTGACAAATTGCACACAAATCACTTAAAACACGTCAGTATTACAGATTGATTTTTGCAAAATTTGCCTGAAAAAATTCTAAGCAATGCAGGCACTCGATTTAATCAGTGTTTCTATAATATCTACGGTAAAATACTTTGCAAAAGGATATTATAACGAAAGGCTGCTTATCAGTATATTTATGCTCAGCTGGTATCAGGCAAAATAGGAGATTTGAATAATGACGGAGCTGTAAAAGCTATTGATTCGCTTATTGCACAGAGAGCCGCAATAGCTCTTGTAGCTTTAGACAATAGTCAGAAAAAGCTTGCAGATGTCAACAATGACGGAAAGATCACCGCCTCTGACGCATTCGAAATTTTAAGATATTCTATAAACTTAAGCAAAAACACGATAATAGGTACAATGATAGATGAATATGTTCTTCCTGTATATGAATAACAACGATATGTAATTGACTGCAAAAAAACACGGCTGGGAATTTTTTCTCAGTCTTTTTTTTTGTATATTATGGAATTATCTGACAATACTATTATTAGGGAACCACTGAATAAATCGCGTCCTACGGACTGAGCACCCATCTCGCTTGCCTTTTTAGTCAAATTGTACTCAAATCACTTGAAATACGTCAGTATAGTCTCGGCTGCCGCCTCGGTCGGTGCTGTTGCCTTGCGGCAACGTCTGCCGCCGGCAGACCGCACCCGGCGTGATTTTCGCACAATTTGCCTGAAAAAATTCTAAGCGATACGGGCACTCGATTTAATCAGTGTTTCCTTAGACAAACTCACCGATACAGTGTTCACCGTTTATCGAGATAAGCTTGACCTTGAAGATCCTTCCGTTTATGTTTTCTTCGCTTAATACTTTAACGGGCGTGTAGTTTTTAGTGTAGCCCTCCCAATAACCGCCGCCGACAGGCTGTTCAAACAAAACATCTTCTATCAAACCAAGCTGAGAGTTTAAAAAGTCCTGTCTGCTTTGATTTGTGAGGTCTGTCATTATTTTTGCACGTATTGTCTTGACCGAGCCGTCAACCTGATCGGGCGCATTATACGCTTTTGTACCCTCTCTGCGTGAATATGGAAAAACGTGTACCTTTGCAAAGGCTATATCCTTTACAAAGTCTGCCGAGGTTTGAAATTCTTCCTCTGATTCTCCTGCAAATCCTACCATGACGTCAGTTGTAATTGAGCAGTTGGTAAATGCGCTGCGCAGGTCGTTTACTATTTTTTTGTATTCGTCAGCGGTATAATGACGGTTCATGCGTTTCAGAGTTTCTGTGCAGCCGCTTTGAAGCGATAAGTGAAACTGCGGACAGAATTTGTCAAGCTTTGTCAGGCGGTCTATCATGTATTTATCCATTCTTTCGGGTTCGAGAGAACCTAAGCGCACACGCTCGATACCGTCAATTTCACAGGCACATTCAACGGCATGACCTAAGTCAAGCCCGAATTCAGAGCCGTATGCCGAAAGGTTTATTCCTACGAGTACAACCTCTTTGTAGCCGCTTTTTGCTAAATGCTCAAGCTCACGTTTCAGAATATCAATTGGCTTTGAGCGTACAGGACCTCTTGCATAAGGTATGATACAGTAAGAACAATAGCGGTTGCAGCCGTCCTCTATCTTGATAAATGCTCGTGTTCGCTCCTCGAATTTAGTAACGGATACCGTCTCAAAATCAGTGCTTTTTGTGTATCGGTGTACGTTGATTATCTGATTTTTTGTACTAAGAAACTTTTCGATCTCAGAGGGCAGCTCGCTTCTCACAGAGTTGCCGAGTACGATATCTACAAGAGAAAATTCTTCGGTTTTATCGGGGTACGCCTGCGGCATGCAGCCTGTGAGTACAATAATACAATCAGGATTTTCTCTGCGTAAGTGACGAATTAATTTCATCACCTTGTTGTCTGATACCGCTGTAACTGTGCAGGAGTTGATTATAAAAATGTCAGCAGAATTCTTTGAGGTGCTGTGAATGTATCCGTGTTCAACCATTAGTTCAGACATTATCTGCGACTCGTATTGATTGACCTTGCAGCCAAAATTATATATGTAAAAGGTCATTGTGTGCTGCTCCTTTCTTAAAAAATCTAACTATACGATAAATTTTTAACATAATTCTAAAAAAATGTTGACAAATCACAAAAAAAGTGATATTATATAATAATATAAAAATATTTTTTCTTATGTTTGATAATTGTGTATAAGAAAAATATAAAAAAATCGGAGGTAATGAAAAAATGTTGAAAAAGTCAGTCTGTATACCGTCACTTGAAGCGGCAAAGAGCTTTGTAAATTTTACTTCAAAGTATGAAGAAGTACCAATGCGTTTGCGTGTAAATGATTACGAGGTAGACGCACACTCGATAGTTGGTGTACTGAGTATTGTAGACAGCAACTCAGCAGCAGAGTTTACCGCAAAGACAGATGAAGATAATGCTGATATGATAAACGACATACAGCCGTTTCTTGCATGATTATCGGGACGCAGAGCGTCCCTTTTTTTGTGTACATCTCTAAGGAAACACTGAATAAATCACGCCGTCTATCTGTACCACATCTGAACGATGTTATTTTTAGATTTTGTAAAAGCAGCCCTGATACAAACCCAGCTGTTCCATTTTGCGAGTGATCTGTGCAATAATTTCTTCTTTTTTCAGATTCCAGACGGGGGCTGTGAGCTTGTCCGACGGACAATCACCCGTGAGCCTGTGCACAACAACGTCGGGAGAAATGTGCGTGAGTACGTATACTACCGAGTCTGTGTAGCTGTTCATATCAAGCGGAGCATACTCTCCGTTCAAGTACATTTTTTCAAGCTTGGTATCCTTCATAACGTAAACGGAGTGTATTTTAATTCCGTGTATATCGAAACTATTAATAAATTCAACCGTGTTTTTTATATCCTCGTCATTTTCGTTTGGAAGTCCGATCATTATGTGTACAACTATTGGTATATCATATTTTTTCAGCAAGCTGCAAGCCTGCGAGAATACGGCGCTGTCATACCCTCTGTTGATAAGCTTTGCGGTATTATCGTTTGAGGTCTGGAGTCCGAGTTCAACCCAAACGTCTGCACGGCTTTTGTAAGAGTGTAAGAGCCTGCAGACATCTTCGTTAATGCAGTCGGGGCGAGTCGCAACTGCCAGAGCAACTATTCTTTTATCAAAAAGCGCTGAGTCATAACGCTCTTTGAGTACGTCAACAGGGGCGTGAGTATTCGTGAAGCTTTGAAAATATGCGATAAATCCGTCAACCCGTCTTGTGTATAAAAGATAGCGGTTTACGTGGTCTTTAATAGACCTGCTTACGTCTATGTGATCGCCTGCGCCCTTTTCACCGCAGAAAATACAGCCGCCGAAGCCGCATGTACCGTCGCGGTTAGGACAGGTAAATCCGCCGTTTATGCATATCTTTTTGATACGGGCGTTATATTTTTGTTTTATATATTCGTTATATCTGCGGTATAACATAGTCTCTCCTTTTCTAACGGTGCTGTAAATAATGATAACACAAAATTTTTTTGCAGTCAACGAAATTAAAATTTTAAATTCAGACTGAGCAAAAACAAAATTAAGTTTTCGCTCAAGCCTTTTTCAAAAGGCTTGCAGGGGTGTGGGGACTTCAGTCCCCACAGAACGCCGTAGGCGGAGTAAAGCCCTTTTAGGGGTGAATTTCAAAAACAGTCTGAACGAGTGTTTTTGAAAGAGGGGCATTTTGGCAGAAAATGCCCTTTTGTACTGATTCGCACAAAAGTTTCCCCGCCGCTCCAAGGCGGCACAACAAAGCATGACAGCGATAAAACAATCACAATTTTACTTTGTTTGCGCCGCCTTAATTTTAAGGGCATCTCTAAAAACCTGCCGTCGTTCAGATGTGCCGTAGATTTAGTCGGCAGGTTGCACAATAAAATCGCCGGCATACTGACGTATGTCAAGATTTTTTGTGCAATATGACGGCTGAAGATACGGTGCAGATGGACGG
>JAFPLH010000016.1 GCA_017402845.1 Clostridia bacterium | reverse complement strand
TTGCCGCAAGAACGCAGGCTTATTGCGCTTTGTGGAGTTGTTAAGGCGACAGGCGGTTAAAGCTGTCAAAAGCAAAAACCGCTTGACAATAGAGGAGTGAAAAAATGGATAACGTAAAAATAAGCAAAAAGCTTTCTTTAGTTTTAAGACATAACCCTCAGAAAATAGGTATAACACTTGATGAACACGGCTGGGCAGATGTGAAAACGCTTATCAGAAAATTTAACGAAGCGTTTAACGCAGACCTCGATATGGAAAAGCTTGACGAGGTTGTAAGAACAAACGACAAACAGAGATATTCATTTAACGAGGATAAAACAAAAATACGTGCAAATCAGGGACACTCGATAAACGTAGACGTTGAGTTAAAGCCGACAGTGCCGCCCGAAATATTGTATCACGGCACTTCATGGAGATTTGTCGGCTCTATACAGAAAAACGGCATTTTGAAGATGAACAGACTTTACGTTCATTTGTCGCCTGATGAAGAAACTGCTCTTAAAGTCGGAAAGCGTCACGGTTCACCTGTAATATTCAAGGTATTATCCGGCGATATGCATAAGGCAGGCTGTGTTTTTTATCTTTCAGAGAATAATGTTTGGCTTACGGACAGTGTTCCGCCGCAGTATATCGAAATTATTTGACGATAACAGCGTATATTTTTATTCAAGGCTTTGACAATTGACTGAAATTAGTGTACAATACATTTTGATATACTATTTTTCAGCAAAGAAAGGATGTTATTACCATGAAGTATAACAGCACTACCAATAAAAATATTGTAGTATCAGCCTCGCAGGCTATTGCACAGGGTATTTCTTCTGACGGAGGATTGTTTGTTCCCGTAGAAATACCGCAGTATTCCATGGCTGACATTGAAGCTCTTACAAAGCTCGATTACGTTGGACGAGCAAAGAAGATACTTTCAGATTATCTTGACGATTTCACAGCAGATGAGATCGACGAGTGTGTTACAAAGGCTTATACCGCTGAGAAATTCGGCTCGGCAAATCCTGCGCCGCTGTCATATCAGAAGTACGGCGATATAGATATGAATGTATTGGAGCTCTGGCATGGTCCTACCTCTGCATTTAAAGATATGGCTTTGCAGATATTGCCGCACCTGCTCATTAAATCTTTGAGAAAAACATATCCTGATAAGCAGGCTGTTATTCTCGTTGCAACATCAGGCGATACAGGCAAGGCAGCACTCGAAGGCTTCAAAGATGTTGACGGCACAAAGATCATGGTATTCTATCCCGTTGACGGCGTAAGCCCCATGCAGAAGCGTCAGATGACTACACAAGAGGGCGAAAACGTAAATGTATGCGCTATCAGAGGAAACTTTGACGACGCTCAGACAGGCGTTAAGAAGATTTTTACAGATCCCGCACTTATCGAAAAGCTTGAAAAGAACGGCTACATTTTCTCAAGTGCAAACTCTATCAACTGGGGCAGACTTTTGCCGCAGATCGTTTATTATTTCTCGGCTTATTCCGATATGGTAAACGACGGTAAGATCGCTCTTGGCGATAAGATAAATGTTGTTGTACCCACAGGCAACTTCGGTAATATTCTTGCTTCTTACTATGCTTACAGAATGGGCTTGCCGATAAATAAGTTTATTTGTGCGTCTAACTCGAATAATGTACTCACAGACTTTATCGCAACAGGTACATACGATAAAAACAGAAGCTTCTACGCTACTATTTCTCCGTCAATGGATATTCTTGTTTCGAGCAATCTTGAGCGTTTCCTCTATCATATGAGCGAGTGCGACGACGTAAAGGTCAAGGGTTATATGACATCTCTCAAAACTGAGGGCACATATACTGTTGACAGCGAGCTCAAAGAAAAGATAGGCACACTCTTTGCCGGCGGCTTCTGTGATGATGTTAAAACAAAGGCTGTTATTGACGAGTTCTTTAATAAGTACGGCTATTTGTGCGATACTCATACAGCCGTTGCAGTAAGCGTGTATAAAGAATACGCGGAGCAAACAGGCGACAAAACACCTGCTGTTCTCGATTCTACCGCAAGCCCGTATAAGTTCAGCGGCAGCGTGCTTAAAGCAATTGCAGACGGCGAAGCTTTGCCTGATGACGAATTTGCAATGGTTGACCTTTTAAGCGCAAAAACAGGTACAGCAGTTCCCAAGCCGCTTGCAGCTCTCAAGGATAAGACAGCAAGATTTACAAACGTATGCAATGCCGACGAAATGCCCGAATTTGTACTTTCGGCACTCGGTATTGAGTAATGTCTTTATATGTACTCGGTGACCCTCACCTGTCGTTCGGCGTTGATAAGCCTATGGATATTTTCAGCGGGTGGGGTAACCATACAGAAAGAATAGAAAAAAACTGGCGAAATACCGTTGCTGATGACGATACGGTAATACTTGCAGGCGATATTTCGTGGGGTATGAACCTGAAGGAAACCTTGCCTGATTTTAAGTTTATAGATTCTCTCCCCGGAAAAAAGATAGTGCTGAAGGGAAACCATGACTACTGGTGGGAAACAAAAACAAAGACAGAACGATTTTTCGCAGAAAACGATATAAGTACCATTAGTATTCTTTTCAACAACGCATACCGTGTGGGAGATGTTGCCGTCTGCGGCACAAGAGGGTGGTATTACGACGATGAAAAGTCTGCTGCCAAGGTGCTCAGCCGTGAGGCAGGCAGACTGAAAATGTCGATAGAAGCCGCACTGAAAACAGGCGGTGAGCCGGTTGTATTTCTGCACTATCCGCCTGTTTTTGACGGAAAAGAGTGTCCTGAAATGATGAACGTGCTTTATGAGTACAACATAAAAAGATGTTATTACGGTCATCTTCACGGCAGAAGAATATCTTCTCACGCAACAACAGGTTACTATAACGGAATAGAGTTTTTTCTCATAGCCTGTGATTATACACAGTTTATGCCTATCAGAGTAAAAAACGGGTAATATTTCGTTATACTCGTATCATATAAAAAAATATTTACAAATAATTCACAAAAAAGGTAGATTTATTTTGTGTTGTGTGTTATACTTATAAAGTTAATCGCACAATGGGGCAGAATTTAGTCTGCCAAAAAAGCTTGACCGAAATATTTATTTCCGGTTTTGACCAATTAAACGGTAATTTAAAAAATGCGGCAGAAAGCCGCTTTCAGGAGGAGCATTAAAATGAGTTTAGTAGCATCAAATAAGGTAGAAACAAACAGACATGAGCTTACTGTTTCAGTAGACGGAGAGACATTCAAAAAAGCAATCAACGCTGTATACAAGAAGCAGGTAAAGAACATCAATATCCCCGGATTCAGAAAAGGCAAGGCACCTAAGGCTATTATCGAGAAGATGTACGGCAAAGAGGTATTCTACGAGGACGCAATGCAGAATATCTATCCGAACGCTTTGCAGGAGGCTATTGACGAGGCAGGCATCAGAGTTATCAACGATAAGATCGATCTTGACGTAACAGAGGTATCTGAGAACGGCTTTACTTTCAAGGCTGTTGTTACAACATACCCTGAGGTTACTATCGAAGACTACAAGGGCATTGAAATAGAGGCTAAGTCTGCTGAGGTAACAGAGGAGAAGATCAACGAAGAAATCGACAAGGCACGTCAGAGAGCAAGCCGTCTTGAAACTGTTACAGACAGACCTGCTCAGAAGGGCGATATCGCTGTTATCGACTTTGAAGGCTTTAAAGACGGTGTTGCTTTTGACGGCGGTAAAGACGAGGATTATCACCTTACACTTGGCAGCGGCAGCTTTATTCCCGGCTTTGAGGAGCAGATTGAAGGTCACAGCACTGATGAGGAGTTTACTATCAACGTAACATTCCCCGAAGATTATCAGGCAGAGGATCTTAAAGGCGCAGCCGTTGAGTTCAAGATCAAGATAAACGAGATCCAGACAAGAATTCTGCCTGAGCTTGACGACGACTTTGTAAAGGATACAAGCGAGGAAGCATCTACTGTTGACGAGTATAAAGAGGAGATCAGAAAGAACCTTGCAGAGGAGCTCGAAAAAGAGAGAGATGCAGATATCGAGAACAAGCTTGCAGACGCACTCAGCGAGAAGGTTCAGGGTGAAATTCCTCAGGCAATGTATGACAACAAGGCAGAGGATATGATAAGAGATTTCGATATGCGTCTGAGATCACAGGGTATGGATCTTGATACATATATGCAGTATGTAGGTCTTAACAGAGACAGCCTCAAAGAGCAGTATGCAGATCGTGCAGAAAAGAGCGTTAAGGTAAGACTTGCTCTTGAAAAGATCGTTGAAGCTGAGAATATCGAGGCAACAGACGAGGACGCAGAGGACGAGTTCAAAACTCTTGCAGAGATGTATAACATGGAGCTTGACAGAGTGAAGAAGCTTGTTCCGATCGCTGACCTTAAAAAGGATAAGGCAGTTGAAAAGGCTATGAAGCTTGTTAAGGATACTGCTGTAATTAAATAATTTCGCAGAATGCGACATTTTTTGACCATTAAACGGTGTATAATAGTGTTATGATATAAAGGAAGGATTGAAGAAAATGGCATTAGTACCTTATGTAGTAGAGCAAACAAGCAGAGGCGAGCGTTCGTATGATATTTATTCACGCTTGCTCAACGATAGAATCATCATGCTTACCGACGAAGTAAACGACGCTACCGCAAGCGTTGTTGTTGCACAGCTTTTGTTCCTTGAAGGACAGGATCCCTCAAAGGATATCAGTCTTTACATCAACAGCCCCGGCGGTTCGGTAACAGCAGGTATGTCTATTTTTGATACAATGCAGTATATCAAGTGCGATGTATCAACAATTTGCATGGGCATGGCTGCAAGCATGGGCGCATTCCTTTTGGCAGCAGGCGCAAAGGGCAAGAGATATTCTTTGCCTAACAGCGATATTATGATACATCAGCCAAGCGGCGGCGCAAAAGGACAGGCAACAGATATTATGATTCATGCCGATCATATTGTACAAACAAAGAAGAAGCTTAATCAGATCCTTGCAGAGCGCACAGGTCAGCCTTATGATGTTATTGCTAAGGATACCGAAAGAGATAACTTTATGACAGCTCAGCAGGCTTTGGAATACGGCTTGATTGACGAGATCTTAACTCACAGATAATACCTTTTCCGATCGGGCGGTGTATGGTAAACGTCACTTAAAACGATTTGATCGTTGTTTGAAGTTTTTTACAGAGGACAGAAAAGACTGTCGGGAGCACTGCTTGATCGGTATAATATATGCCAAGGAGCAAACTATTTATGGCAGGAAAGAATAATAACAGAGATATTTGCTGCTCGTTTTGCGGCAGAACAAATAACGAGGTCAAAAAGCTTATCGCAGGAGACGGAGTTTTTATTTGCGATCAGTGTATTGATCTTTGCTCCAAGATATTGGAGGAAGAAAACGGCAGCGGGAAAAAATCCAAAGGTCAGTGTAAGATCAACCTAATAAAGCCTATGGATATGAAAAAGCACCTTGATGATTATGTGATCGGACAGGACGCTGCAAAAAAAGCTCTTTGCGTTGCAGTATATAATCACTATAAACGAGTGCTTAACAAAAAAGAGGGCGAACGTCTCGACAAGAGTAATGTTATGCTGTTAGGTCCTACGGGAGTAGGTAAAACCTTACTTGCACAAACGCTTGCACGTGCGCTCGATGTTCCCTTTGCAATCGCAGACGCAACTACGCTTACCGAAGCCGGCTATGTCGGAGAGGATGTTGAGAATATCCTGTTGAGGCTTATTCAGGCTGCCGATAATGACGTTAAAAAAGCCGAAAAGGGTATTATCTATATAGACGAGATAGACAAGATAGGCAGAAAAAGCGAGAACCGTTCAATTACAAGAGATGTAAGCGGCGAGGGCGTTCAGCAGGCACTTCTTAAAATAATTGAGGGTACAATGGCTAACGTTCCTCCGGGAGGCGGAAGAAAACACCCGCAGGCAGATTATATACATATTGATACAAGCAACATCTTGTTTATTTGCGGCGGTGCGTTTGACGGACTCGAAAAAATCGTCGAACGCAGAAAGGGTACATCTTCGCTGGGCTTTGGTGCGCCGGTAAAAGAGAAAACCGAGCTGAGCCAGACAGACTGGATGAGCGACGTAGAACCGCATGATCTTGTTAAGTATGGACTCATACCTGAGCTTGTAGGCAGAATCCCCGTTATAGCTGCTTTGCAGGGACTTGACGAGGAGGCTCTTGTTCGTATTCTCAACGAACCTAAAAACTCTATTATAGGTCAGTATAAAACGCTTTTCAAAATGGACGGTATCCAGCTTGAATTTACAGACGACGCTTATACTGCTATTGCTCAGAAGGCTATCAAGCGCAATACGGGCGCAAGAGGACTTCGTGCTATTATGGAGGAGATCTTAGGCGAGCTTATGTTTACATCTCCGTCAGACGAAACTATCGTAAAAATTACCGTCAACGGTGATACAATAAACGGACTTGACGTTGCAGATATTGAAAGAGATATGTCTAAAAAAGACGCTAAATAGATATTTGGGCATTTATTACGCCGATGAATTGCAACATATTTATAGACGGCTGGTTTACTTAGCCCATTTGTACTTATTGCTGTAACAGTAATGTTACAGCATTTCTGTATAACACGCTGATTTTCAAGGAGGGTAGAAAATATGGCAGATATTAATAATTCAGATAATACGATAACCTCGTATGATATTACCGATCATCATTTTTTAGCAACACGCACATTTCCTGTTCTTGCGCTGAGAGGTATGGTAGTATTTCCGGGATCGGTAACTCATTTCGATATCGGAAGACAATCTTCCGCAGAAGCTGTAAAAGCGGCAATGAAAGCAGATCAGATGCTTTTTATCGCTACTCAGCACGATCCTATGAACACATCTCCGACAGCTGCCGAGCTTTACGAGTTCGGTACTATCTCAAGAATACTTCAGGTCGTAAAGCAGTCGGATAATTCCATTAAAGTGATAATTGAGGGCATGGACAGAGGTCTTGCTCTGAAATATAAAAAAGACAGAAACTATTTTGAAGCAGAGGTATCACCGATCGAGCTTGACGAGGATTATGCTCCGAATATAGTACAGATCGCATTGATGAGAGAGATAAGAAACGCTTTTGAAGATTACGTTGAGTACTCTCCGAAAATGCCCGGAGATATTCTTCATAAAGTTGAGTTTACAGAATCACCTGATTTTGTTTGCGACTATGTTGCTAATCATATAATGGTTGATTATGAAACAAAATATAGTCTGTTGGCTTCGGTAAACATTGAAAAGCGCTTAAACCTTTTGCTTAAAATGCTTCATACTGAGATCAGTATTCTTGAAGTACAGGCGAGAATAATTGATCGTGCGCATGAGCATATGGACGAAAATCAGAAGGAGTATTTTCTTCATGAGCAAATTCGTGCGATAAGAGAAGAACTCGGTGAGGACGATTTTGAGGAAGAAATCGACGAGTACAAGAAAAAGATACTAAAGCTCAATCTGAAAGAAGAAGTTGAAAAACAGCTTTTGAAGGAGTGCCGCCGTCTTGAACGTCTGCCCGATGCTTCACAGGAGGCGTTTATACTAAGTACATATCTTGATACTTGTCTTGAATTGCCGTGGAATAAGTCGTCTAAAGACAAAATAGATATTCCGGCTGTTGAAAAAGCTCTTGACAAGAATCACTACGGCTTGAATAAGGTCAAAGAGAGAATTATTGAATATCTTGCAGTAAGAAAGCTTACTCCTGATGTTAAGGGACAAATTATCTGTCTGGTAGGACCTCCGGGCGTTGGTAAAACGTCAATTGCGCAGTCAATTGCGTCGGCTATTCACCGCAAAGTCGAAAGAGTGGCTTTGGGCGGAATTCATGATGAAGCCGAAATAAGAGGTCACAGAAGAACGTATATTGCCTCTATGCCGGGCAGAATTATCAGTGCTATCAAATCTGCCGGTACAAATAATCCGCTTATCATTCTTGATGAAATAGATAAGCTTGCTCAGGACAATAAGGGCGATCCCACAAGCGCATTACTTGAGGTACTCGATCCTGAGCAGAACAATACATTCCGCGATCACTATATTGACCTGCCGTTTGATCTGAGTCATGTAATGTTTATCACTACTGCCAATGATCCGCATTTGATACCGGCTCCGCTTAAAGACAGAATGGAGATAATCGAGATCGGCAGCTATAACAGAGAAGAAAAGTTCAATATTGCAAAAAAACACCTTATACCAAAACAGCTAAAAAACAACGGCTTGACAACGTCAGAGTGTAAGTTTGCCAACAGTGCAATTTACGCATTGATCGACGGTTATACCCGTGAGGCAGGTGTAAGAAGCCTTGAAAGAATTATCGCTTCGGTAATGCGCAAGGTGGCAAAGAAGGTTGCAAGCGGAGAAACCGATACTGTATTTAAAATAGAAGCAAAAAATGTTGAGGACTATCTTGGCCCTCGTAAATATAAAGACGACTCTTTAGCCGCAAAACACGAGGTAGGACTTGTAAACGGTCTTGCATGGACATCTGTTGGCGGTGAACTGCTGCCAATTGAAGTCGCCGTAGTACCGGGCACAGGTAAAATCGAGCTTACGGGTTCTTTAGGCGACGTCATGAAGGAATCTGCAAAAATTGCAGTTACTTGTGTGAGAACAAGAGCCGAAAAGCTTGGTATTGACGTTGAATTCTATAAAAAGAACGACATTCATATCCATGCACCGGAAGGAGCAGTACCGAAAGACGGTCCGTCGGCAGGCATTACTATGACAACAGCGATAGTTTCTGCTTTGACAGATAAGCCCGTAAACAGACTTGTCGCAATGACAGGCGAGATCACTCTGAGAGGAAAGGTTCTCCCGATAGGCGGACTCAAAGAAAAATCTATGGGCGCATATAAAATGGGCGTTAAAACGGTTATTATACCGAAGGAAAATGAATCTGATCTCTATGAGATAGACAGCGTTGTTAAAGAGAATATCAATTTTATTTCCGTTGAAACTATCGACGAGGTGCTTGAAATTGCTATGACTCTTGATAAAACGTATGAAAAGCCTATGCCCGAAAAGGCGGTTCGTTCAAAAAAGACGAATAAAACTGCTGAAAACAAGCCTGCTGCTGTTGTAGGTGCATGAGGAGGTTTTACTGATGAACTTCAATAAAGCCGAATATAAGCTATCGGCAGGAACGGCGGCAGGTCTACCGGAGTCTGATCTGCCTGAGGTAGTGTTTTCAGGCAGGAGTAATGTGGGCAAATCCTCTCTAATCAATAAGCTTGTAAACAGAAAGTCTTTGGCAAGGGTGAGCGCAACTCCCGGAAAAACCGCAACGATCAACTTCTTTAAGTTAGATACCTTTCATCTGGTTGATCTTCCCGGATACGGATATGCAAAGGTATCTGCTTCGGAGAAAAAACGCTGGTCACAGCTTATTGAGGGATACTTCAATCAAGACAGAAGGTTTTGTTTGGTGGTACAAATTGTAGATATGCGTCATTCGCCTTCTGTTGATGATATGAATATGATAGATTATCTGTATACAAGGGGTTTTCCGTTTATCATAGTGTTCACCAAAAAAGACAAGCTCAAAAAGACTCAGCAGATCAAACGTCTTGAAGAACTAAGCAAAGAATTGGCAGAATATAAAAATGTTCCTATGTTTACTTTTTCGGCTGTTACCGGTGACGGGGCAGAGGATATAAGAAACTATATCACAGAGAAAGTAGAAAAGGAGCTGTCATTGTAAGTCAGCAGTCAGCGATGTACAATGTGTAACGTGTAATGAGAAAAGAATGTTTTTTTTGAGTATACATATAAACCATAGTCCCACTTTTATATAAAGTGGGACATTTCAGGAAAATAGAAAAATATAAAAAAGTATTTGACATACAACAAAAATAATTGTAAAATAGTACAGTAGTACAGTAGAAAAGCAGTATTACAAATTTACCCAAAAACAGCAGAGTGTATATGGGAGGATATTTTATGAAAAAGATAGTTTCGCTTGCTTTAACTGCCTGCATGATGCTGTCGGTTTCTGCCTGCAATCTGATAGTAAAAGAAAACAGTGAAGAACAGTACGATTATCCCGTAACTGTGGGAAATCTTGTTTTTGAAAAAGCTCCGCAAAAGGTTGCGGTACTAAGCGACAATATAGCCGATATTATTCTTGCTTGCGGTTATGAGGGAAAACTTGTTGCAAGAAGTGATAAGTGTATTCAGGAGGATCTCAAAATTTTACCGTCAGTGGGTACTCCGGACTCTCCCGATTCAAGTAAGATCAGAGATCTGGGAATTGATCTTGTTTTAGGTGATGAATGTCTGGATCCCGAATTAAAAGCTTCTCTTACCGAAAACGGCGTTGAGGTATTGATAATAAAGCCTGCTTCTAATGAGAACGATCTGAGAAAGCTCTACAATAACGTAGCTTCTATTCTGGGAGGCAGCTATAACGGCAAAATGAAAGCTATGAGTACGCTGGGTACTATTCAGGAGTCGCTCGACAATATTAGAAATGTTGCAGGCGAATCAAATATTGTTACAACATCATGCTATGTTTACGATATTGAAGGCGATCAGTGCAGGGTGGCAGTCAATGGTCAGTATGCTTCGTCTTTGTTTGAGTATGCGTCTGTGACAAATGTTCTTGCAGAGGACGAGGACGGTATTATCGGTATTGATATGCTTATCAGAAGTAATCCGCAGACGATTTTCTGCGCAGAGGGTGTTAAGGAGAAAATTGTTACAAATAAAGATCTGAAATCTTTGTCGGCAGTATCTTCTTCAAAAATATATACTCTGCCTGTTAAGTATATACAGCTTCAGGGTGATACAAGAGTTACCGCTGTTGATTATTTGGCGTCTAAGGCTCATGGTATCGGAAAGACGCTTCAAAGCTGGCCTGATGAGCTTCAAGAGGTTCAAAAGGAATATGTTTCTCCGTTTACTCCAAAAGAAGGTATTTTTTATACTATTGGTGAATCATATCAGGTTATTCAGTATATTGAAGATAGACTTATAGAATTGGGCTATATGAAAGGCAAAGCTGACAAGAATTATACTGATGATACCGCTTATGCAATAAGCTACTTTCAGAGTGTAAACGATATGGAGGTTACCGGTATTGCAGATTATGACACTCTTACTATCCTGATGTCGTCAGCGGCTAAGGCAGCCAATGGTTCAGACGGTGAAGAAATTACCCTTACTTTCTGATAAAAACTATATTTTGTTTTGTATATATTTGATTATTGTATTGATTTTTTTAGTTGAGTATGATATAATATCATTTACATAGTTGACCTTATAGTAATATTTGGTGTTCTATGTAATTTATGTACACACAAAGCACAGGGTTTCATACTCTGTGCGATGTGTGTAAAGGTAAGCTCATTTAGCGAAACTATGTATAGTGGTTTCGCTTTTTTTGTTGTACAGTATTTATAAAGGTTGCTTTTTTTACAAATACAGCTTATAATAATGTAAAGGCAAACGGTTTTTTAAATTTGAAGTTTGCCGTAGGAGTAATTATGGAATTTGTTCACAAATCCGTTTTGTTAAACGAATCTATTGAAGGTCTTAATATAAAACCAGACGGAATTTATGTTGACGGTACAGCAGGCGGCGGCGGTCATTCTTTTGAAATAGCAAAAAGACTCTCTGAAAACGGCAGACTTATTGCTATTGATCAGGATCCCGACGCTATAAAGGCAGCGTCACAGCGTTTGAAGGATTTTCAGAATGTAACTATCGTTCGCAATAATTTCAGCAATATAAAGGAAGTGCTTTTTGAGCTGGGCGTTGACAGCGTTGACGGCGTACTTCTTGATATAGGCGTGTCGTCGTGGCAGCTTGATTCTCCCGAAAGAGGTTTTTCATACCACTATGACGCTCCTCTTGATATGCGTATGAGCAGAGAGGGTATCTCCGCTTACGATATTGTAAATGAGAGTACCCCACAGGAGCTTTTGAGTATACTTACACAGTACGGAGAAGAAAAGTTTGCTAAGAATATCGTTCGCAGTATAATAAAGGCAAGAGAAACTGCACCCGTTAAAACAACAACTGAATTGGCTGAATTGGTGAAGAACGCTTATCCTGCCAAGGCTCGCCAGAAGGGACACCCCGCAAGAAAAACATTTCAAGCCCTGAGAATAGCTGTAAATGGGGAGCTTGATGTTTTGCGTGAAGGTCTTGACAACGCTTTCGATGTTCTGAATGTAAACGGCAGACTTGCTGTTATTACTTTTCACTCGCTTGAGGACGGTATTGTTAAACAGACAATGAAAAAATGGTGCGAAGGGTGTACCTGCCCTCCGGAATTTCCCGTTTGCGTATGCGGCAAAAAACCTAAGGCTGAGCTTGTTAATCGCCGCCCGATAGAACCTTCTCAAACTGAGCTTGAACAAAACAACAGAGCAAGAAGCGCAAGACTTAGAATATGCAAAAAGTTAAAAAATTGTTAATAAATTAATACAATTGTAATTTTTATGTAATCTTGCACAAATCGTTAAGATTTTTTTCAGATAGTTTGTTAGAAAATAATGTTTGGAAAAGTAACGGTTTTGTAGTATAATATATATAGAGTTTTAACACTCATAGAAGTTCACGATCAAACAGGCGTGAGGTTTTATTAAGAGTAATGAGGTGTTGTGATGACTTTTAGCGATAGAAACGCAGCATACGATCTCTCGCTCTTTGAAGAAGAGGAGGAGCAGCTGCAGCCAAAGTCAGAAGCACAAAAAAGTATTGTATATGATATAAACCGAGAACGCAGAAAACGGAGACTGCCAAATGTAGATCCGCTTGCGGCGTTTATAGCGTTATCAGCGACGGTTTTGTGTGTTATTGCGCTTGTTGCTATTATACACGGACAGGCACAGCTTACAGAACTAAATCAGCAAATAAGCGACGCTCAGATTCAGCTAACAGAGCTTCAAAGCTATTATACACAAATGGAAATGAAGGTTGAAAATAAATTGGGACCTTCAGTTATTGAGGAGTATGCAAAAAACGAACTTGGCATGAAAAAAACACAGAGCTTTCAAAAGGAGTTTATTAGTCTTTCAGAGGGTGACAGTGCAACAATTGCCAACGGTGGAAAAAAGAATTTTATAGAATCTGTATTGGAACATCTCGATAACCTTTGGGGTAAAAAATAGCAGCGTATTTAATACATATTTGTGACCGTATCGGTATATACATTAGACGAGAGCCGGAGTATCATAGAATGATACAAAGCCGTGTGCGAATGACAAAAAGCTGTTCGGGTTACCGGATTATTGGCAGGGGTGGGGCTTTACTGTTCCACCCTGTTTATTTAGGAAACCACCGGATAAATCACGTCCTGCGGACTGAGCACCCTTCTCGCTTGCCTTTTTTAGTCAAATTGCACTCAAATCACTTGAAATACGTCGGTATTCCGGCGTGATTATCGCACAATTTGCCTGAAAAAATTATAAGCGATACGGGCACTCGATTTAATCAGTGTTTCCTTAGTTTTAAAAGAGGAGAAAGCGAATGGAGAATGTTTTAGCCGGTATCAAAAAAAGATCTACAATACTGTTGATACTAATTTTGGCACTTGGTTTTGGTTCGATAGTTTGCAGGCTGTTCTATCTGCAAATCATACAGGGAGAAGAACTGAGTCAGAAGGCAGTAGACCAACAGCTCAGCGATACTACCGTTTCGGCAAAGAGAGGTTCAATACTCGACAGAAACGGAAATACCCTTGCGAGCAGTGCAAGCGTCTGGAAGGTGATATTAGCGCCTGCATACTTTGAAAACGATAAACAGAGAAAATATGTTTCGCAGGAGCTGGCGTCAATTTTAGGATTGCGTGAAGAAGATGTTTATGAGCTTGCAAGCAATTCAAACTCATACTATCAGACAGTTAAGCGAAGAATAGAAAGCGACGAAAGAGATAAAATACTTGCTTTTGTCGATAAGCTGAGTCAGCAGTACGAACGGCTTACAAATGTTATCGTACTGGAAGAAGATTTCAAACGGTACTATCCGTATAACGACTTTGCCGCAGCGGTTATAGGCTTTACCGGCTCAGACGGTCAGGGACTCTCCGGTATAGAGTTTCAGTACGACTCATATCTTACGGGTACTCCGGGACGAATAATCACGGAGAATAACGGCTGGGGTACTACTATGCCGTTTGAGTACCAACAAAAAGAGGACGCACACGACGGTAACTCTCTTGTTTTAACGATAGACGAAACCGTTCAGCATTTTTTGGAAAAATACTTAAAGCAGGGTATTATAGATTATAAAGTAGTAGAGGGCGCTGTTGCTGTTTGTGTAAATGTAAAAACAGGCGAGGTACTCGGAATGGCTGTCGAGAACAGCTTTGACTTGAATAATCCTTATGAGATCGCAGACGAAAATGCAGCCAAAGAATTAGAAAAGCTCACCGGTCAGGCAAAAGACGAGAGAATGACTGAGCTTCTGGCTAAACAGTGGAGAAACAAAGCTATTAGTGATACCTATTATCCCGGTTCTGTATTCAAGGTAATAACTGCCTCGGCTGTTCTTGAAGAAAATGCCGGAAGTCTTTCGAGTACGTATAATTGCAGCGGTTCTTATATTCCCTACGAGGGTGAAAAAGCTATCAATTGTCATAATACAGCAGGTCACGGAACGCAGACTTTCGCAGAGGCTTTGTGTAACTCATGCAACCCTGCTTTCATGCAAATGGGGCAGGCGCTCGGAATGCAGAAGTACTGGGAGTACTTTCAATCGTTCGGCTTTAATTCAAGAACGGGAATAGACCTTCCCGGCGAGGGCGTAGGACTTTTCTTCGCTGAACCATGGGGACCTGTCGATCTGGCTATCGGTTCGTTCGGTCAGGGTGTATCTGTTACTCCGATAGAAATGGTAACGGCAGTTTCGGCAGTAGCAAACGGCGGTAATCTTGTAAAGCCGTACCTTGTAAAGCAGATTCTTGACGATAAAGGAAATGTTGTGGAAACTAACGAGCCTGTAATAAAAAGGCAGGTCATCTCAAAAGATACAGCAGAGAAAATTGCAGAGATCATGGAAAAGAACGCAACAGAGGGTACTGCCAAAAACGGTTATGTTGCAGGCTACCGAATAGCGGGCAAGACGGGTACTTCCGAAAAGATCGGTAACAGCCGTAAGCCGAATGTAAAAGACTATATCGCATCTTATTGCGGTTTTGCACCGGCAGATGATCCGCAGATAGCTTTGCTTGTATATTTCGACACACCTACCGGCGAGGCGTATTACGGCTCACAGGTTGCAGCTCCGGTTTTTGCCGGTATAATGAGTGAGATCTGTCCGTATCTTGGCATTGAAACACAGTATACAGAAGAAGAACTTGAATACGTTGATACTGTTGCAGGAAATTATTTGTCTATGACTCTTGAAGAAGCAGGACAAAAGGCAATTCAAGACGGCTTTGAACCGTTTGTATGCGGTGAGGGCAACAACGTAGTTGCACAGGTGCCGCAGGCAGGCTCAAAGATACCGAGAGGCGGCAGAGTGGTATTGTTTACAACACAAAACAGTACGTCTGAAACTACTATCGTACCCGATATGGTTGGTATGAGCGTTGAACAGGTAAACGAAACAGCCGCAGAGTATAATATTAACGTAAGCTTTTCCGGTTCGGTTGAGCAGGAGGGAATACTTTCTTATGCTCAGAGTATCAATCCGAGAGAGAGAGTTGCTCCCGGTACTGTTGTTACCGTATACTTTGGAAATAATGATATTGATGATACTGTAATGTGATTTTCAGAGTTTTGTTAAAATTAAATTGGTATAATAATACATCTGTTTTCACGTCGCTTGAAGGCGGTACAGTATAGTTTGAAGCAATGATAAAGTAAAAAACCGGTCTACCGGGGAACAGAAAAAGAGGGTTAATTATGGCAGCAGGAATTTGGTCATTTGAAGCAGCGCTTATTTCTTTTATTGTATCTTCACTGATAGGCAGTAAGCTTATTCCGTTTTTAGTAAAGGTAAAGTGCGGTCAAACAATAAAAGAGATCGGTCCCAATTGGCACAAGAGCAAACAAAACACACCTACAATGGGCGGAATTATGTTTATATTTGGTTCTCTTGCCGCAATTGCCGTTACTCTTGTATGCTACAGGATGGCGTCAGATGAGCTTCTTATAAACAAGCAAAAGCTTGCACAGGTCGTATGCGGTTTTGTTATGGCTTTTCTATACGGTCTGATCGGGTTTGCTGATGATTTCGTATCAATAAAGAAAAAGCGCAATTTGGGCTTGAACGCAAAACAAAAGCTTGTTTTGCAGTTTGCCGTTGCTATTTTGTATCTTGTTGTACTCGGATACTTCGGTGATGATTCCACAACGCTTATTCCCTTTTACGGAAAGCTTGACCTCGGCATATTATACTATATAATATCAGCCGTGGTTATTGTGGGTATGGTAAACGCAGTTAATCTCACAGACGGAATTGACGGTCTGTGCGGTTCTGTAACTATGTTTGCAGCGTCGTTTTTTATGGTTATGGCAGGCGTTTCAGGCATGCAGGGTATGAACATATTCTGTGCGGCAATTGCAGGCGGTTGTCTGGGATTTTTGGTATGGAACTTTAACCCTGCAAAGGTATTTATGGGCGATACAGGCTCACTGTTTTTAGGCGGTGCAGTTTGTGCAATGGCTTTTGCGATTGATCTGCCGATACTTCTTTTGCCTGTTGGTATAATATATCTTTGCGAAATGTTTTCGGTTATTATTCAGGTTACTTATTTTAAGGCAACAGGCGGAAAACGATTCTTTAAAATGACTCCTATTCATCATCATTTCGAGATGTGCAAATGGAGCGAAATAAAAATAGTATTGGTATTCAGTGCAGTAACATTTGTTATGGGTATTGTTTCTCTGCTGTTGTTTTTGTTTGGGGTAGTGCAGTAATTCGCAACGAAAAAATAACAATTTCATAATTGTGAAAGGAGAAAGAAGGCTTGTACACCAATTACGATTTGGATAAATTTTCAAGCACAGACGCAAAAACAAATGTAAAAGCCGAAAAGAAACCTGTTAAATCAATACCGCTTTCAAGACAGGCAAGAACAAAGAAAAAGTTCAGGTTCTTGTCGATAGGCGAGGGACTTGATTTTGTTTTTCTGCTTTCTATTGCAGGTGTATTGATTATCGGACTTATTATGATGTTTTCTGCAAGCTATCCGTATGCCTATCACCGCTACGGAAACAGCTACTATTTTATAAGCCGTCAGATAGGCTTTGCCGGAATCGGCATAGTGATTATGTTTGCGCTTTCTTATTTTGATTATCATCATCTCCACTTCTGGGCGCCCGTATCGCTCGCAGTTGCCTGGCTGCTTATGCTGCTGGTGCTGATTATCCCGTCAGGCAGCGATCCCGACGCTCCGAAACGCTGGCTCAATATAGGCTTTTTCGGTATTCAGGCGTCA
Organism: Clostridia bacterium; assembly: GCA_017402845.1. GTDB lineage: Bacteria > Bacillota > Clostridia > Oscillospirales > Acutalibacteraceae > RUG592. The sequence continues at coordinate 2,371 of JAFPLH010000016.1, read as the reverse complement.
GAGGTGTGTAAGTTTGCTTTGATACTCTTTTTTGCAAACTGGGGTTCGATATACTACAAAAAAATGCATACCATAAAATACGGTGTAATTCCTGCTCTGGGTGTTTTGGCTGTAACGGGAATTTTGTTATACGCAGAGCCTCATTATTCCGGTATTGTAATTTGTCTGCTGATCGTTGCGGTAATGCTGTTTTTGTCGGGACTGCCGTTTAAATACTTTATTGCAGCCGGTGTTTTCGTGGCTGCTGCCGTATCGCTTATGGCTGTTACCGGAAAGCTTACCTATGCTATGAGCCGTCTTGACGGTTGGGGGCAGGCTTTGGAGTATACCACAAACGAAATGTGGCAGACAACATGGCAAACGAGAAATTCACTTTATGCAATAGGCTCAGGCGGACTTTTAGGAATGGGCTTTGGTCAGTCAAGACAAAAATACTTATATCTTCCCGAACCGCAAAACGACTTCGTATTTGCTATTGTATGCGAAGAACTCGGATTGATAGGAGCTTTGGTTATTCTGGCTTTGTTTGGATTTCTTGTATTCAGAGGTATAAGAATTTGCAAAGAAGCTAAGGATATGTTCGGCAGACTTTTAGGTGTTGGTCTTATGGCACAGATAGGCTTGCAGGTAGTGCTGAACATATTGGTTATTACAGACTGGCTGCCGAATACTGGTATCAGTCTGCCGTTTTTCAGCTATGGCGGATCGTCGCTTATAATGCTGTTGGCGCAAATGGGAATAGTGTTAAATATATCTCGTACTGCAAATATACAAAAAGAATGAGCACGTAAAATATTAAGGAACCACTGAATAAATCACGTCCTGCGCACTGAGCACCCATCTCGCTTGCATATTTTTGTCAAATTGCACTCATCGCCCTTGAAATATGTCAGTATTCCTGCGGCCGTTTCGTGTAATTTGCCTGAAAATCTGACTAAGCGATATAGGCACTCGATTTAATCAGTGTTTCCTTAAGACCGCACAAAGGATATGCAGCGTATTTGTTATATCTTTGACACAAGATTGGTGCGGTGCTGCCACGATAAAACAGTGAAGGAAGGCTTTAAAATGAGAGTAATTTTTGCAGGCGGCGGAACAGCCGGTCATATTAATCCTGCATTGGCAATTGCCGGATATCTGAAAGAAAAACAACCCGATACCGAAATATTGTATATCGGCAATAAAGGCGGTATGGAAGAAAGACTTGTTCCGAATGCCGGCTTTAAATTTACAAGTATACATGTAAGCGGATTTAAACGCAGTATGTCACCGAAGGCTTTGAAAGCAAATATTCAGACTGTTTGCAGAGCAGTTTCGGCTACGTCTGCAAGCAAAAAAATCATAAAGGAATTTGCCCCCGACTTGTGTATTGGTACCGGCGGATATGTAAGCGGTCCTGTACTCAAAGCCGCAAATGAATTGGGTATACCTATACTTATTCATGAACAGAACGCTTTTCCGGGCGTTGCTAATAAAATGCTTTCCAAAAAAGCAGACGCCGTAATGCTTGCTATCGAGGACGCTCGCAAGCACATGAAAGAGGGCTGTAATTTTGTTGTTACTGGTAATCCTGTAAGACGTGAAATATTGCTTGCAAATAAAATGCAGTCAAGAAAAGAACTTGGTCTTGACGAAAGACCAGTTGTTCTTTCGTTTGGCGGTAGTCTTGGCGCACAGAGGGTAAACGAAGCATTAGCTTATATCATAGCAAGAAGCGGCAAAGACGGCAAGTATCAGCACATTCACGCTTATGGTCAGTATGGACTCTGGTTCCCCGATTTAGTAAAAAAACTGGGTACTGATATTTCAAAATGTTCAAATCTTGATATCAGAGAATATATTGACAATATGCCCGTTTGTCTGGCTGCCGCAGATGTTGTGGTATGTCGTGCAGGCGCTATAACTATAAGTGAGATTCAGGCTCAGGGTAAACCTGCTGTGTTTATACCGTCACCGAACGTTGCTGAAAATCATCAGTACCATAACGCTATGGCGCTTGTAAACAAAAAAGCCGGTGAGATAATAGAAGAAAGCGAGCTTACGGGCGAGCTGCTTGCAGAAAAAATAGATAAGATAGTAAGCGATAAAGACAGACTTGCTCAGTATTCAGAAAACGCAAGAAAAATGGCTATTATCGACGCTAACGAGAGAATATATAAGGTAATAACAGATACATATAATAAAAGTCATTCCTAAAATCTTATTAAGGAGTGTTTATAAAAAAATTTAAAGGGCATCTCTAAAAACCTGCCGTCGTTCAGATGTGCCGCAGATTTAGTCGGCAGGTTGCACAATAAAATCGCCGGCATACTGACGTATGTCAAGATTTTTTGTGCAAGATGACGGCTGAAGATACGGTGCAGATGGACGG
>JAFPLH010000015.1 GCA_017402845.1 Clostridia bacterium | reverse complement strand
GGCAGACGTTGCCGCAAGGCAACAGCACCGACCGAGCCGGCAGGCGAGACTCATACTGACGTATGTCAAGATTTTTTGTGCAATATGACGGCTGAAGATACGGTGCAGATGGACGGCGTGAGGTTTTTAGAGGTGCCCTTATATATTACTAAAATTCACCAAAAGGAGGCTTTGCTCTGAATGGCAAGTCAGATAAACCCCGAAGGCGGGTTTAGAAAAACTATGCGTACGGTAGAATTCTTTACCGTATATTTCGATAATTTCAAAAAATTAGTGCTTACAAATCTGCTTTTTGTTACGTTTCTGCTGCCGGCTGCCGGTTACGTTGCGGCTATCACTTTCTTAACAAAAGGTTTTAGCCTGCTTTCGGCTGCTGCCTGCATTATCATACTCAATGTCGGAATGGGCGGTGTGGCTCAGATTTGCAGATACATTTATACAAAAAAAGAATTTAATACGGTAAAAACCTTCTTCAAGGGTGTTCTTGAAAATTATAAACGCTGTCTTTTACACGGCGTAATATTCTATCTGTTTTTTGTTTTCAGTTATTCTTCTATCGCTCTGTATCTGAGCGGTACAAAAAATAACGGTATTTTCTGGGTGCCGCTTGTTATTACCTCGCTTATATCTCTATTGCTGCTCTTTGCTTCATACTATGCCAATATTATGACGGTCACTATTGATATAAGCCTTAAAAATATTTATCGCAACTGTGCGCTTTTTTCGTTCGGTGAGCTTAAAAACAATTGTCTGGCGACTCTTGCTCTTATCTTTTTTGCCGCTGTTATTTTTACTATTACCGTATTTTTCAAAAATCCACTGTTTATATTAACGGCGCTATCCGTTCTTGCGGTATTCATTATACCTTCAACCTTTCAGTATATTTTGACATTCTATGTGTACGATAGTATGATAGATATTCTCGACGAGTCGAAAAAGAACGAAAACGACGAACCGCCGCAAAGCAGCGCCGTCAGAGTATCTGCCGACGAAGCAGAACAGATCTCAGAGATTATTGAAGATGATAAAAATGATGAGTATATCTTCCACAACGGCAGAATGATAAAGCGTTCGGCTGTTTTGTCGCAGCTTCACGATCAGGAAAATGACGAGTAAAGGACGTAAATAGTATGAAATACTGCAAAAAATGCAAGAAGCTTGTTTTTGACGATACCGAAAAATGCGATTGCGGAAAAAAGCTTAACGAAAATGCAAAAAGCGAAGATATCATATACCTTACCGATATTAAAGAATACGACAAAGAAATTGTCGAAAACGCACTTGAAAAAAAGAATATACCTTATTCTGTTACTTTGTCGAAAAACAGAACGCAGCCTTTTATGGGCATAGTAAAGGGCGATTACAGCGTGTTTGTACCGGCAGACTTTTTAAAGCAGACAATTGACGCCTTAGAGGGTATAGCTTTTGAAAAAAAGCCCGACTATTACGATAAGCTCGACTTTCCCGAAGAACCGGAGTGGGAAGAAATGTCGCCGGTAAAACGTAAGGCCGTGCAGGTTTTGTCGGCATTGTTTTTTATTTTTCTGATATTTTTATGCGTTACGGGCGTTGACGCAATAACGGCTTTTATCACAAAGCTTTTTGGGGGTTGATCTTCTTGTATAAAAATAAGCGTGCTTCGGCAATAATCGCAGGTGCGGGGGCGTCTGTAAGAATGGGCGGCGGCATAAGCAAACAATTGCTTAAAATAGGTGATAATACAGTTATCGAACATACTGTTCAGCGTTTTGAACAGTGTGAATACATAGACGAAATAATCATTGTTTGCCCGCCGGATCAAGAGAGCGTGTTTCAGGAGATGTTCCCAAATCATACAGTAACGCAGGGCGGCAAAACAAGACAGGAGTCTGTATATAACGGTGTGTGTGCGACAAGTAACGAATGCTCACTTATAGTTATTCATGACGGCGCAAGACCGCTTGTTACGGTAAACGAGATATGTTCTGTAATTGAGGACGCCGAAAAATACGGCTCATCTACGCTTGCTGTACCAGTAAAGGATACAATAAAAGCTGTTGAAAACGGTATTGTAATTGATACTCCGCCGAGAGAAAGGCTTTTTGCGGTACAAACTCCGCAGGTGTTTTATAAAGAGCAGTATATACAAGCGTATAAGACGGCTTTACAGAATAAACATGATTTTACAGACGATTGTCAGCTTATTGAAAGCATAGGCGAAAAGGTGCATATTACTATCGGAAATTATGAGAACATAAAAATAACTACTCCGGAAGATATTACCATAGCACGGGCGTTATTGCATTTGTACTGATACCGCAAAGAAAGAGAGTTGAAAAAAATGAGAATAGGTCACGGATATGACGTACACCGGTTAGTCAAAGACAGAAAGCTTATTCTGGGCGGTGTAGATATTGAGCACGAAACAGGGCTGTTAGGTCATTCAGACGCAGATGTTTTGCTTCATGCGATTATGGACGCACTGTTGGGCGCATGCGCATTGGGCGATATTGGCGGACATTTTCCCGATAACGATTCTGCATATAAAGACGCAGACAGTATGAAGCTGCTTATCAGGGTGTGCGAAATAATAAGAGAAAACGGTTACACGGTTGGTAATATCGACTCAACCGTAATTGCGCAAAAGCCAAAATTAAAGCCTTATATACCGCAGATGAGAGAGAATATAGCAAATGCATGCGGTGTTGATATAAGCCGTATAAGCGTAAAAGCTACAACCGAAGAAAACTTAGGCTTTACCGGAAATTTAGAGGGAATTGCAGCGCATGCCGTTTGTCTTGTTGAGGAGATATAATAATGCTTCATCAAATGAAACTCAGGCAAAAGCCCTATGACGGTATAAAGACAGGGTATAAGACCATTGAACTCAGGCTTTACGACAAAAAAAGACAAAAAATAAATGCAGGCGACGAAATAGAGTTTACCTGCACTGAAAACGAAAACGAGAAAATAACAAAAAAGGTGAGCAAAATAGAGGTGTTCGATAATTTTGAACAGCTTTTCAAAGGTGTTCCCTTGCTTGCCTGTGGGTATAGTCCGTTTGAAATTCAGATAGCGTCTGCTGATGATATGAACGCATACTATTTTGAAGAAGTGCAAAGAAAATACAAAGCCGTTGCGATCTATCTTGAAGAAAAACCGTTTCAAAAATACCTTGCGGCGCAGTCCGGCTGTTTTGAAGCAAGCGGTTGTTCGGGATATGAAAAAGCCCTTGAAGAAATAAAAAGCGGCGGCAAAACAACACACTGGATATGGTATATTTTGCCGCAGCTAAAAAGCCTGCCCGGAGATGTGCCTACAAAGTATTACGGTTTGTCGGGTGTTGATCAGGCAAAAGAATACTATTGTCATTCTGTTGTGGGCGAGAGGTTAAAAGAGATTTGCCGTGCGCTCATAGCTGCTGAATGTGACGATCCTGTTGTAATAATGGGCAGTTACATCGACGCTTTTAAGCTGCGCGACTCTATGAAGCTATTTTTGCAGGCTGTACCGGAAGAAGCGTTGTTTTCGGCTGTGCTTGAAAAGTACTATAGGTCATCTCTAAAAACCTGCCGTCGTTCAGATGTGCCGTAGGTTTAGTCGGCAGACGGCACTTTAAAATCGCAGGTATACTGACGTATATCAAGATTTTTTGTGCAAGATGACGGCTGAAGATACGGTGCAGATGGGCGGCGTG
>JAFPLH010000014.1 GCA_017402845.1 Clostridia bacterium | reverse complement strand
TATACGGTAGAATTATTGTTTGTACTCTGCTGTACTGCGGTATTCTGCGCGCCTGCGTATACGGTAGAATTTTCATCAACGGTACGCAAAGAACCCTCAATAGATACAAAAGCCGACTGCGGCGCTGCATAAGCCGTTGAACTGCCGTAAAAAGGTACTGCGTTCTGATAACCGAATACCGAACCGCTGCCGTTTGAGAGCATATTTAAAAGTCTGATGTCCGAAAGCATATCATTTATAGAGTGGTATCTGTCTTTAGGATCATACGCACACGCTTTTTTGATGATGTTGAAAAGTCCCTGCGAGCAGTTTACGGGAGAGGGCAGTTCTTCGCCCGAAAGTCTTTTTTGAAGCGCAGTTTCTTTGTTAGTACCGTCACTAAGAAAAGGTATCTGCATATTATTTGCAAGCACATAAAGACAAAGACCGAACGAATAAATATCTACCTGCCGTGAGTATGAATTTCTGTTCAAAGGCGAGTTGAATATTTCGGGTGCAATATATTCATAAGTACCCGCAACAGTTCTTGCTGTATCAGACTGCTTTGATACGTTAAAATCGCCCAGCTTGAAAATACCCGTTTTTGGTGATACAAAAATATTTTCAAGCTTAATATCTCTGTGAATATAGCCTAAGTCGTGTATAGCCTTTATGCCCTGTGCTACTTCTTCGGCAAATTTCAGTATATCCTTTTCGGTAAAAACCGAATTGTTTTGACGCAGCATTGAATAAAAGCTGTCGAGCAATTCCATTTTGATGAAAAAGAGATAACCCTCGAACTCGCCGTTCTGAGTAAATTCTTGTATAAACTCGTCCTCAAAGGTGACAATATAGGGGCATTCTTTAAGCTGTGCCATAAGCTCTGTTTCTTCTGTCATAGCGGCAAGGCGCATATCTGCCTCGTAACGCTTTTTTTCTGCTGTGGAGCAGTAGCCGTCTGCCGTTATAGCCTCTATTTTGACGGCGGCTGCGTCTACACGTTTTTGTCTTTGCGCCTCGGCACGATATACAACGCTGAAATTGCCTGCGCCCAATCGTTCTTTTAAGTACCAACTGCCCCATAAAGGCTGGTGAACCTGTTTTTCTATCACGTTTATTAATGTTAAGCTGTCCATATTATTATTTCCTTTAAATACAATTTTACATTTTCAATTTTCAATTAAAAAAAGTTGTCCATGGTATTCTTTCTTTTAAATACAATTTTACATTTTCCATTTTCAATTTTACATTTGCTCAGTAGACTTTTTCAATATCTCCTTTAATGCCGTATTTGATTTTAAAGGCTGTCAAGTCTTGTTCGCACTCAATAAGCATAACCTCTTTGATTTTGCCTGTCTTTTTATTTTTAAAGCCGGCTGTTTTTTCGCCTGTGCAGATACTGCACCTTATAACGGGAATTTCTTCATCAGAATTATATTTCGGTTTTTTATCTTTTTTAGAAAATAATCCCATAAAACCACCTGTCTATTACGATATATACTATTAGTATAAATGTTTGACAAAATTTTTTCAAGTATATTTATTAGTTTTCATTTGAATGTATAAAGGAATATAATTACGGTAATAATATTAACGCAAACGCTCAATATCGAAAGGAGATCATATAGTATGTTTAACAAAATCGCACTTACACTTCTCATCATCGGAGGTATAAACTGGGGATCAATAGGTATTTTCCAGTTTGACCTTGTAGCATGGATCTTTGGCGGTCAAACAAGTATACTCAGCAGAATTATCTATACGCTTGTAGGCTTGTGCGCTGTCTGGTGCATTTCGCTTTTGCTCAGAGATGACTCGGAAAGCGACAGAGAAGTAAGAGTTATGGGATAACAGACAGTTAGCAATCGGCAGTAGGCAGTTAGCAATTAGCATTTCTACTAATTGCTAACTGTTCTCGGTTTGACAATCTTTTTAAGATATGATAATATAAAAGCCTATATTATCATATTCAAAATTTAAAGAGGTGCAACCTGTTATGCCTGTATTGGTTATTGCGTTTGTTTTGCTCTTTTTCTTTGGATTGCTGCTGTTTTTTATTGCTCCAAACAACAAAGAAAGAGAAGATATACATATATTTGAACAACAATATATTGCTCACAGAGGACTTTTTGACACCAACGGCAAAGCTCCCGAAAACACTTTGCCTGCTTTTTCTCTTGCAATTGAAAATCACTACGGAATAGAGCTTGATGTTCAAATGACAAAAGACAATAAATTAGTTGTCTTTCATGACGAAGATCTCAACAGAATGTGCGGAGTAGATAAAAAGCTGATAGATTGTTCCTTTGAAGAATTGCAGGAATACAGTATCGGCAGCTCTGATGAACACATTCCTCTTTTTGACGATGTATTGTCGCTCATTCAAGGTAAAGCGCCGCTTATTGTCGAGATAAAGTCTTACGGAAACTGGAAAGAAACCACCCGAAGAACAGCGCTGCGTCTTGATGATTATAACGGAAAATACTGCATTGAATCCTTTCACCCGTTTGTTGTACACTGGTATAAGAAAAACCGCCCGTCTGTTATTAGAGGTCAATTGTCGTCAAACGGTTTTAAATATGATCTCGATCTTAGCATTACAGAAAAGTTCTTATTGACCAATCTTCTTTTAAACTTCCTTGCAAGACCAGACTTTATCGCATATGAGCATAAATATGCAAACAACTTTTGTTATACGGTTTGCAGAAAGTTATTTAAAGTGACAAATGCTGCGTGGACAATTCGCTCGCAGGATGATCTCGAAAAGGCTAAAAAAATATTTTCCGTTATTATTTTTGACAGCTTTATCCCTAACAACTAAAAAGACGCTGTGATAATTTTAAGCTTATCACAGCGTCTTTTTTTACTCCGTTTTCTTTTTTCTTGAAAATATTAGCAAAAGAGTTATTCCCGTTAAAAATAACACTCCCGAGATCAACTGTGATACCCTGATATTTGCAAACGGCAGATATAAGCTGTCTGTTCGCAAGCCCTCAACAAGCATACGTTCAAAGCCGTACCATACCATATACAAATAGAACATCTCACCTTCAAAGCATTTTGTTTTCCTGCTTAAAATGTGGAGTAGTACAAACCCCAGCAAGCACCATAAAGACTCATACAAAAAACAAGGGTGAACGCCTACTCCGCCTGTGTTTTCTGAAACCATTCGCCACGGCAGATCAGTTTGCGTACCGAAAGCCTCTTGATTAACAAAATTGCCCCATCTTCCTATACCCTGTCCGATAAGAAAGCCCCTAACGGCAATATCCATAACAGAGAGAAGCTTCATATCCTGCTTTTTTGCAATCAACATTCCGCCTGTTACAGCGCCAATAAGACCGCCGTATATCGCAAGACCGCCGTTGTGTATGTTTAGAATACTCAGCAGGTCGCCCTTAAAGCTGTCAAACCGAAATACTACATAATACAGCCTTGCGCCGACAATAGCACAGACAAGACCGCCCATAATACAATTAAGCGCTTTATCTTCATCTATTTCGCAGCGCTTACATTCATTCATACAATAGGTGATAGCTAAAATACAGCCTGTGGCAACAATAATTCCATACCAATAAACAGAAAAAGTGCCTATGGTAAAAGCTGCCGGAGAAATGTCAAAGCTTATTCCGAACCCCGGAAATTCCACATGATACGTCATACGCTCTGCTCCTCTGAGCAAACAACCGACAAAGTGCAGTTATCGGGATCAAGCATTTGTTCAAGACTTTTTTCTATATCCGATACCTTCGCCCCTGCAACAGCCTCAATATATTCAAAAAGCTCTCGATTATTGAAATGCATATCAACCATATTGTTGGCTATTTTATCGCTGCTGTTAAAGCTTCTTATCGCCGTACCGTATACCGCCCTTTTTGCGATATCAAATTCTTCCGTGTCAATACCCTTTTCTTTAAATTTTACGATACTCTCCTTTATACGTGCTGCCGCCTCTTTCGGCTTTCTTGATTCGCCGCCGAAAAGTATTGCCGCATAACCGGGGCCCTCCATATACTCATAAGAGAATGTATCGTTTATTAATCCTTCGTTTAAAAGCTCGTTATACAGCTTGCTCGAAGAAGAAGAAAAAATATCCATTAATATATTCATATACGCAAGCTCTTTAGATGTTTTTGCTCCGTTGCTTGCGTCCTGCTTAAAGCCCAATGTAAACATTGGAATAGATACAGGGAATTTCTGCTCTATATACTCGCTTGCAACCTCATAGGGTTCATCTTCAAAAATGTTTTCGACCTTCTGATCTTTGTCAGTCTTTAAAACTCTGTCTGCAACGGCTATCACCTGTTCGGGCGTGGTATTACCGGCAACACAAAGAACCATATTATGCAGATTATAAAAGCTGTTGTAACAATCATAAAGCTTCTCTGCTGTAATTTCTGCAATAGATTCTACCGTACCGGCAATATCTATTCTTACAGGGTGCTTGTGATACATACCAACAAGCGTATTAAACATAACTCTCCAGTCCGGACTGTCCTCATACATTTTTATTTCCTGTCCGATAATACCCTGCTCTTTTGCAACTGTCTGTTCTGTAAAATAAGGCGACTGTACAAAGTCGAGAAGTATTTCGAGTGATTCTTCAAACTTATCAGTACAAGAGAACAAATAACACGTTTTTTCAAAAGATGTATAAGCGTTTGCGTCTGCACCAGTTGCGGCATATCTTACAAAAGCGTCGCCTTCTTCACTTTCAAAAAGCTTGTGTTCAAGGTAGTGTGCTATACCGTCGGGTACAGAAATAATATCGCCGCCGTCAACACGGAATTTTGTATTAACAGAACCGTAATTCGTACCGAAAATAGCATAAGCCGAACGATAACCCTCTTTCGGGTGAACGTAGATAGTGAGTCCCGACGGGTGATCTATTACGTAGTAGCTCTCTTTAACAAGACTGCTCTCAACCTTTTTTATATTCATTTATTTGCCCTCCGTTTCATCTGTACCCGTAAGCACATACACAGTGTCAAGCGTAAGCTTCTTTGCCGCCTCAACGATCTGATCTTTTGTTACGGCATTTAATTTTTGTGCCTCTTGTTCTGGTGAACTGAAATCATTGATAAGCATACGATTTATATACCACCCCTGCAGCTGTGAGCCTGAGTCTGTAACAGATAGATAAGCCGTATTAAGACTTCTTTTTGCATTATCAATTTCTTCATCGGTGATAATACCGTTTTTCATATCGTCAAGCTCTTTTAAAACGGCTGACTTTGTTTTTTCTATGTTTTCCTTTTCTACTCCGCTTTCAATTGTAAGCACGCCCTTTGTTACATCTGTGCGTGATATACAATAATAGCAAAGACTGAGCTTTTCTCTCACGTTGTTAAAAAGCTTTGAATGTGCGGTACCGCCCAATACGGCGCACATAAGCTTTAATGCAGGAACACTTTCTTCAGGTTCGGCACAATCTGTTCTGAAGCCCATAATGAGCTTTGACTGCACAACATCTGTTTTATCTGTTTTTTTCCTGATCGTTTCAGCCTTGCGAACAATTTTTGTTGTACACTCCGAAATACTTCTTTCGCAAGAAAATCTCTCCTTAAACATTTTGAGAATGTTTTCGCTGCTTGAACTGCCAAGACACATTATTTCAACTTTAGCTGTTTTCAGAATATTTTTGTATGCGTCAAATGCAGTTTTCGGAGTAAGAGCCAACGCTTGTTCTTTTGTGCCGAGTCGGTTTATGCCGTATTTTTCTTTAGCAAACATCAGCTGAGTCATTTGCAGATTTGCATAGGTACGCTTATCGTTAAACTGAGCGTCTATTGAGTCTATAAGCTGAATCTGCTCCTGATCGAACGTATCCTTGTCGAACTCGCCGTTTACTTCATTGGGTTCAAACAAAGCGCTGCACAAAAGCTCGGCAGTTTTTTCAAACACGGGTTCACCGTCAAGGCTGTATCTGTCGTCAATGCTGCTTGCAGATAAAGAAATAACCTGCATTTCTCCGTATTTCTTGCTTGAGCCGCTAAGTGACGCTCCGTAGAGAGAATCAAGCCTTCTGCTAAGCTCGATATAAGTAGGATAAGCCTTACACGAACGTGTCAGAATTCCCGGTACAACGGCATTGGGCGAAACGGTCTCTTTGTCAAGCGGCACAGCCATAACAACGGCAATAAGGCTTGTTTTAAACCTATCGTCATAAATTGAATTAAAGTGTACGCCGTTTGCAATTTGTACTCTTTGTAGATTATTCAAAATAAACACCTCTTTGTTATTATTCCTCATAGTAATTATCATATTCTCCGTAATAATCGTATTCTATGTTCTGAGCGTTATCATTATTATCGTTATAATCATTATTGTCAATATCATCAATATTATCATTCTGATAATACTCATTATTAGTATAATCGGTATTTTCTGTATATTCGACATATTCACTATTATCCGAAACAAGCTCAGCCCCACTGTTATTATCGGTATCTGTTTTATCTTTTTCATGCGATCCTGAATAGACAAACGTATAAACATAATCAGGGAAATAAAGCTGTCTGTATTTGTCTATTGAAGAAATGACCTTTTCAAGATAATTAGAAGTTTCGGGATAAGGCACATTCTCAGCAAGCACATTATCTGACGAAATAGTGCCTTCTGCAAGCCAGTTATCAACAGCGCCGGTGCCTGCATTATAAGCACATACCGCAAGCGAGGTATTACCGTCGTAAAATTCGAGAAGATACCTCAAAAGATATACACCGTACTCAATATTCACTTTAGGATCGTAAAGCTTGTTTGAATCCATAAGCTTATCGGGCATAAAATCGGTGCGGTAATTTTGAAGCCATGTAAACGTTTCAGGCATAAGCTGCATTAAGCCTATTGCCCCCACCGACGAAACTGCGTCGGGATCAAAATTGCTTTCGTTTTTAATAATACTGTATACAAGGCATTTATCGACATCAAATTCCTTTGAATATTTTTCAACATAGCTTTCGTATTTAAGTGGATAAATACTTTTGTTAAACTGTTCTGCTGCGTTTTCATGAAGTGTTGACACGATCGACAACAAAATAACCGGTACTATTATCATCAGTCCGACAATTGAAGTAACAATAATAAACGCTATTGTACCCTTCTTGACTTTGCTTTTCTTTTTTCCTGACTTTCTTTCTTCCATATATCAAACCTCCCAAATTGCAGATTTTAATTTCTGATTATATAATCTGCCCTTTTAATATAAAACTCCTCATCATGCTGAGCGTTCATACGTTCAAGGAGCTTCTCCTCGCTTAAACCGTCACGTTTTTTCAGTCGTTCAAGCCGTATCTCCTTCGGTGCGGTAACGCATACCACCGTATCGCATAATATATCAAAGCAGCCCTCAAACAGCAAAGGCGCGTCGATCAAAAAGTATTTCCGCCCTTTGTCTGTATACTCACGGCAAATTTTCAGCGTTTCAGATAATATCCGAGGGTGCGTTATCTCGTTCAGCAAGCGAGTGTTTTCCTCTGACGAAAAAGCTTTTTGTGCTAATTTCTGTCTGTTGAGAGCACCGTCTGCGTACAAAACATCATTACCGAATACCGCCGTTACAAGCTTCAAGGTCAGGCTGCCCTTTTCCATTATCTGACGTGCGAGCTTATCAGCGTCTATAATAACAAAGCCCTCTTTTTCAAAAAACTTTGCAACAGTGCTTTTGCCGGCTCCTGTTTGCCCTGTCAATCCGACAATAAAGAAGTCACGCAAGCTCGATCACCTCAAATCCTGCCGAACGAATCAGCCGATTGTATACAGCCATAGCAAGCCCCGTTGTGTCAGGACATCTGCCGTATACGGTTTTAAGATTTGTATTATCAAGCTGTCTTAATGCGTCAAACAGCTTGCTTGCCTGTGAAGCGTAGTCATATTTACTGCCGTATGAAACTGCCTGAACATTAAGCAGGCTTACATCTTCATCATAGCATAATGCGCCGGTCGTATCACACGCACGTTTATTCACATAATCAATATAGCTTTCGTCACTCGATTTAATAAGTATCAAATCAGCCTTCGGTGCGTAGTGCTTATACTTCATACCGGGACTTTCTGCCTTTTGCCCCGGCTTTAATTCGTGGAGTACAGCGTCTGAAACATCAACTCTGCCGAGAATGCTTTCAAGCTGTTCGGGAGTAATACCGCCCGGACGAAGTACACACGGAGTATCAGTACAAAGAGTAATAACGGTAGACTCAACACCGACGCTGCATGAGCCGCCGTCTATAATATAAGGTATAATGCCGTTAAGGTCACCGAAAACGTGTTCAGCCGTTGTAGGACTGGGCGAACCGGATATATTAGCTGACGGTGCTGCAAGAGGTCTGTCTGCGGCAGATATTACCGCCCTCACAACAGGGTGTGACGGAAATCTTATAGCAACGGTGTCAAGTCCGGCGCTCACCTCGTCGGGAATAGCTTTTCCCTTTGGCATGATAACGGTAAGCGGTCCCGGCCAGAAATGCTTTGCAAGCAAAAGAGCCTGCGGCGGTATCTGACGAACAAGAGAAAATCTCTCTATCTGTTCAAGCTCGGAGATATGTACGATCAAGGGATTATCTGCCGGTCTGCCTTTAGCCTTGAATATTTTTTTTACTGCGTTTCCATTTAAAGCGTCTGCTGCCAAGCCGTAAACGGTTTCTGTTGGCAAAGCTGCAAGCATGCCGTTTTGTAAAGCCCTGCCGACAATATTTATATTTTCCTTTGTTGGCAAAAGGATCTTAGTTTTCATTCTTTAACATCTCCAAAATCTTATACACATTGTCGTTTTCGATATTCTTCATAAACATAGCATTACTAAAATACTGATAAGCGTTTGCGCCGCTTTCATTTTCGGCGGTAAGAGAAGCGCCTCTGTCTGCAAGAATACGAAAAACTTCAGCCTCGCTGTCTGTAACAGTACCGTCATAGGCGCACCACCACGCCGCACTGAAAAATGCGTTTGGTTTGTCGTAGTTTTCATAGTTTACAACAGCGCCGTTTTTAATCATAAACTCTACAATATCGGGCGCATTGGTACTATCGTAAATATGCGAGGTTTGAAAGTATTCTTCAAGCGCATATTTGTGAAAGAGCTTTGATGTATAAATTTCGCTGTCAAACCTTGCCCCGTATTCAACAAAGACGTTTGCGCAATCCAAACTGCCCTTTACTGTCGCATTGATAAAAGGACTGCTGTTATAAACATTAAAGTAATACACAAGGGCAGGTTCTTTTTTTATAAGACTTTCGGTCTTTCGAGCATTATTGCTGTCAATAGCCTTGTTTAGAGCCTTTACGCTTTTAGCTGTAACGTATCCTATACCGTTTGGAGTCTGCACTTCTGTTTTGTCGAAATCACCGTTCAAATATCTGATGCCTAAAAAGGAAGCAGCACACAAGCACACGAAAACCAAAAAAGCCGCTAAAGCTTTAGAAAATCGCTTTTTTCCGAGATACTGCACCGCATATACAAAAGCTATTATCGGCAATACAAAACCGCCATATATCAAGCATAAAAGAATAAAAGGCATATAATCCACCAACCTATTACAATGCATAATTCGTAATGCGCAATTGCTGCACGCAAACTGTAATAACACCAATAGTTTTCAGAGGTATCATTTAGTATAACAAAATAAAAAGTATATACGTATGCAATAAAGCAGCAAATTTATCGTGTATAACCGCATAATTACGCATTATCAAGCTGCGCTGCTCTGTCTGCTGTAATAAGTGCGTCGATAATTTCATCGAGATCACCGTTCAGAATATCGTCGAGCTTATACAAAGTAAGTCCTATACGGTGGTCGGTCACTCTGCCCTGCGGATAGTTATACGTTCTTATTCTCTCGTTTCTCTCGCCCGTGCCCACCTGTGCTTTACGCTGAGCAGCAATATCGGACTGCTGAGCCTGCTGTTTCTCGTTTAAAAGTCTTGCTTTAAGCACACGCACAGCCTTTTCTCTGTTCTGGAACTGGCTTCTCTCCTCCTGACATTCAACAACGGTACCGGTAGGAATATGAGTAACACGCACAGCCGACGAAGTTTTATTGATATGCTGACCACCTGCGCCGCTGCTTCTGAACGTATCGAATTTAAGGTCAGCGGGATTTATCTCATACTCAACGTCCTCTGCTTCCGGCAATACAGCAACGGTAGCCGTTGAGGTGTGAATTCTGCCCTGACTTTCAGTTTCGGGCACACGCTGAACACGGTGTACGCCGCTTTCAAACTTCATACGGGAGTAAGCGCCGTTACCGATAAGCATAAAAGAAACCTCTTTAAAGCCGCCAAGCTCTGTTTCGTTTATATAAACAGGCTCTGTTTTAAAGCCGTGCTTTTCTGCGTACATACCGTACATTCTGAAAAGGTTATAGCAAAACAGCGCTGATTCTTCGCCGCCTGCGCCTGCTCTTATCTCGACTATTACGTTTTTCGAGTCGTTGGGATCTTTAGGTAAAAGCAGAATTTTAAGCTCGTTTGAAGTTTTGTCTATTTCATTTTTTGCCGACTCTATTTCTTCAGCAAGCAGCAGCTTAAAATCGCTGTCGGTATTTTCTTCAAGCATTTGTTTAGCCTCATCAAGCGTATCAACAGCTTTTTTGTACTCTCTGTACTTCTTAACAATAGGCTCTATATCCCTGACTTCCTTCATAACAGCGTTGTAGCGCTCAGCATTAGCGGCAACATCGGGATCGTATAATTTATTGTTAAGTTCTTCATAGCGTTTGTCAAAAACTTCGATTTTCTCAAACAAGGTCAGTGTTCCTCCGAATCTCTGATAATTTTCTTGATATTCTTTTCTATTTTAACACGAGGGGCAAGTACAATTCTGCCGCAGCCCATACATTCGAGTCTGAAGTCGATACCTATTCTGTGAACCTTAAAACGTTTATCTCCGCACGGATGCGGTTTTTTCATTTCGAGAATATCGCCCTCTAATACGTTCATAAAAACACCTGCCTCAATTTTATTGTATCACGTTATTATATCATAAAAATACATAATTTGTAAACAAAATAAAAAATTACATTTTAAGCAAAGATAAATAAAAAATCTCTTGACAAATGCTTTCGATTATGGTATTATAATTAAGCAGTCGATAAGCTGCACATAAGGCCCGGTAGTTCAGTTGGTTAGAACGCCAGCCTGTCACGCTGGAGGTCGACGGTTCGAGCCCGTTTCGGGTCGCCAACAGGCTCTCAATAAGAGAGCCTGTGTTTTTTAGTAATAATTGCTGGTATAGCTCAGG
>JAFPLH010000013.1 GCA_017402845.1 Clostridia bacterium | reverse complement strand
GTGAGCATTCTGACCGATAACGCCGCAGTAACCACCCTGTGCTGTGTCATACTTGAGAAGGTTAGCAAGCATTGAAGGCTTTGTAAGATCGTTGATAGCAACTACCTCGTAACCCTCTGCGCCGAACATCTGACGGAAAGCAAGACGACCAATACGGCCGAAACCATTAATTGCAACTTTAACTGCCATTTTATTTATCCTCCTAAAAATATAGTTAACTTTAATAAGTTCGTTATATATTTTAACCTATTTTTACATATTTTACAAGTGCTTTAATAAAAAATATTATGTTACATTTGCTTTTTTAATGAAAATTTACCTTTTGTTAAAAAATGGGTTTGGCTATTTAAAAAAATTATCATAAATGATTGTATTTTTTGTGTTTGATGTTGACAAAATATTTGTTTTCTATTAAAATAGATATTGGAGCTTTTTTGTTACATAATATCAATGGACATATTACTGATAAGCATAAAGCTTCGAGCACATTTTTGTGGTCTTACTTTTATAATTGGACTCTGAGAGGCCGTTTTTTATATATGTGTATATAGATTTACACTGTTTGCATTTTTTATGTTTTTATTTTGTATAGATATATAGATAGTCGTAATACGATTTTTAATTATTAAATTCGTTTTATATATATCTTTTGTTTCTTTGAAACATGATCGTCTATTTGAGAGCCGTGTCGTATTGTGTAATATTGCGTACGGTATACTATGTGTAAAGGCAGCAAAACAGATCAAATAAATTAAAACAGAATATCAAAAAACGGCACCTGAGTCGGAAGTTTGTTATTGAAGATCAAAACGAGATCAAAAAAGATCAAAAATCAGACAAGGAGGTGTCAGGCAGTTATGCCAATTTGGTTATCTATTCTTCTTATCGTACTGTTTGCGATAATCAGCGGTGTAGTTTGTTTTCTTCAGGGTATAAATCACAGAAAGAGAATAGCTGAATCCGAGATAGGTTCGGCAGAAGTAGAAGCAAGACGCATTGTTGACGAGGCAGTTAAAGAAGCAGAAGCAAAGAAGAAAGAAATCGTTCTTGAAGGAAAAGACGAAGTTCATCAGTTCAGAAACGAAACAGAGAAGGATCTTAACTCCAGACGAAAAGAAATTCAGCGTCAGGAGAGAAGAATGCAGCAAAAAGAGGAAACACTCGACAAAAAGTTAGACAACTTAGAGAAAAAGGAAGAGAATGTTGCCAAGAAGCTGAAACAGGCAGAAGATAAGCTTGCAGAAACAGAGTCTATAAAGCTTAAAGAGCTTGAGGTTTTAGAGAGACTTTCGGGCTTTACTTCTGAGCAGGCAAAGGAGTATTTGCTCAATCAGCTTGATGCAGAGCTTACTCACGAAAAAGCGGTTCGTATTATGGACTTTGAACAGAAGCTGCATGAAGAATCAGACAAGAGAGCAAGAAATATTATTTCGCTTGCAATTCAGAGATGTGCGGCAGATCACGTTGCCGAGGCTGCTGTTTCGGTTGTACCGCTGCCCAATGACGAAATGAAAGGCCGTATTATAGGCCGTGAAGGAAGAAATATCAGAGCAATAGAAACGCTTACAGGTGTTGATCTTATAATTGATGATACACCGGAGGCTATTACATTGTCGTGCTTTGAGCCTGTAAGAAGGGAAATAGCACGAATTGCGCTTGAAAAGCTTATTACAGACGGACGTATTCACCCTGCCCGCATTGAAGAAATGGTAGAGAAGGCAAGACGTGAGGTCGAACTCACCATGAAGGAGGAAGGCGAAAGAGCCGTACTTGAGGTTGGTGTAAACGGTATACATCATGAGCTTGTTAAGCTTCTCGGTCGTCTGCGTTATCGTACAAGCTACGGTCAGAATGTGCTTAATCATTCAATTGAGGTCGCTTTGCTTTCGGGTATGATCGCAAGTGAACTCGGCATGGATCCTACACTTGCAAAACGTGCAGGTTTGCTGCATGATATAGGAAAAGCACTCGACCATGAAATAGAAGGTTCGCATGTTGAAATAGGTATTGATGTTGCCAAGAAGTTCAAGGAAAGCGAACAGATAATTCACGCTATTCATGCTCACCACGGAGATGTTGAGGCTAAAACGGTAGTGGCTTGTATTGTTCAGGCTGCCGACGCTATTTCAGCCGCAAGACCGGGAGCAAGACGAGAAAATCTTGAAAATTATATCAAGCGTCTGCAAAAGCTTGAAGAAGTTGCTTCGTCCTTTGAGGGCGTTGAGCGCTGCTTCGCTATTCAGGCAGGACGTGAGATTCGCATTATGGTTAAGCCTGAAATTGTCAAAGACGAGCGCATGATACCGCTTGCAAGAGAGATCTGTAATAAGATCGAAACTGATCTGGAGTATCCCGGTCAGGTTAAGGTCAATATTATCAGAGAATCAAGAGCAACGGATTTTGCACGATAAATAATATAAAAATTCAGACCTGTTTACTTTTTCGGTAAACAGGTCTTTACTATGCAATTGTTTTTGTTAAACTGTGTATTGCACATTGTCTATGCGGTATTTCGCTGATTAACGAATCTGTCCGTTACCCTTGATGATGAATTTCATTGATGTAAGCTCGTTTAATCCCATAGGACCTCTTGCGTGAAGCTTTTGAGTGGAAATGCCTATCTCAGCGCCCAAACCGAACTCTCCGCCGTCGGTAAAGCGTGTTGAAGCATTTACATAAACGGCTGCTGAGTCTACCTTATCTGTGAAAAGCTGTGCATTATAATAGCTGCTGGTTACAATACATTCGCTGTGACCGGAGCTGTATTTTGCTATGTGTTCGATAGCGTCGTCAATGCTGTCAACAACCTTTACTGCGAGAATATAGTCGCCGTATTCTGTGTACCAGTCGTCTTCTGTGGCTGCTTCAACATTTTCAAGAATAGCCGAAGCTCTTTCACAGCAGCGAAGCACAACGTGCTTTTCGTCGAGCCTTGCTTTGATTGCAGGCAAAGCCTTTTGTGCAATATCTTTATGTACAAGTATTGTTTCAATAGCGTTGCATACTGACGGACGAGAAGTTTTTGCATTGTATATAATGTTTGCAGCCATGTCAATGTCTGCGGAATCGTCTACATATACGTGACAGTTGCCTACGCCTGTTTCGATTACGGGTACTTTCGCATTTTCTACAACAGCTTTTATAAGCCTTGCAGAACCACGGGGAATGAGTACGTCAAGATAATCCGAAAGCTGCATAAGCTCAATGCTTGAATTTCTTGAAGTATCCTGAACAAGAGCAATACAGTCTTTGGGCAGACCGGCTTTTTCAATTGCGTTACGCATGATCTCGGCAATACATCTGTTTGAGTTTATAGCTTCTTTTCCGCCTCTCAGAATAACGGCATTACCGGATTTAAGGCAAAGTGCGGCAGCGTCGCTTGTAACATTCGGGCGAGCCTCGTATATTATACCTATAACGCCGAGGGGTACTCTTACCTTTTCGATCTTCAAACCGTTGGGGCGTGTTTCGCCGCTTAGCACCACACCTGTGGGATCAGGCAAAGCCGCAACCTGTCTTACACCCTCTGCCATACCTTTAATGCGTTCGGGAGAGAGTGAGAGTCTGTCTATAAGAGATTCTTTTGTGTTGTTCTCTCTTGCTATCTGAATATCAATACTGTTGGCTTTTACTATTTCGTCACAGTTTTCTATAAGTGCGTCTGCAATAGATAAAAGAGCCTTGTTTTTAAGCTCGCCGGCAGTAAGTAAAAATCGGGACGCTTGTTTAGCGTTTTGTCCCATTTGTTCCAAAACAGTCATTTTTATCACCTCATGTGTAATTATATTATTATAATGTAAGACCACTGCATGTGCTTATAAATTCATTTACTTGCTTGAGTATAACGTCTACACCGCCTGCGTCGTTGCTTTCTATGTTAAGCGGCATAATAGGATCGTGAACGCTGAGTCTAAGCAGGAACCAGCCGTTGCCGTGTTCGTTGTCGAGAGATACTCTCACACCCTCACGGCTGTCGTCTGCAAGAGTCCAGCCCTGTTTTGTGAGTGCGTACTCGTTAAGCTTTTCAATAACGCTTTCGCCGTATGCACGAAAATCATTTTCGGTTATTTTGTATCTTACTTCTTTTTCTTCTTTGGCTTCCTTTAAAGCGGAAACATATTCTTCGAGAGTTTTTCCCTCTTGCTTAAGCTTTGCCATTTTGATAATGATTTTTGTACAGAGGTATGCGCCGTCGTCAAGAAAATAATTCTCACGCATAGCGGCATGACCTGAGGTCTCTATTGCAAGAGGACAGTTTATACCTTCGCTGTTAAGCTTTATTGCTTCGTTTATTACATTCTTATAGCCTCTTTTGAAACGGTGGTGCTTTCCGCCGAGAGTTTGTTCAATAAACTCTTTAAGTCCTTCTGAGGTTATAGAGTCGGTGACTATTGTACCGCCGTCATTTCCTTCAAGTGCAATTGCAGAAGCAACGGCTACAAGTCGGTTGCGGTTGATCTCGTTTCCGCTGCTGTCAACTGCGCCGCCTCTGTCAACGTCGGTATCGAATATTACGCCTAAATCTGCTTTACTTTCAAGAACAGCCTCACAGATCGACTTCATAGCCTCTGAATTTTCAGGGTTAGGCACATGATTCGGGAACATTCCGTCAGGCTCAAGATATCTGCTGCCTTTTGTATCAGCACCCAGAGGGGCAAGTACCTTGTCTGCATAAAATCCGCCTGCGCCGTTGCCTGCGTCAACTACTATTTTAAAGCCTTTGAGTGGGTGATCGTAGTCTGCGGCATTAACTCCCTTTTTGATAATATCACGCAAACGTGCGGAGTATTCTGTCATATAATCAATATCTTGTACTTTTCCGCTTGAAGAAGCTTCGGGAATTCTGCCCTCCTGAGCAAGTGTGAGAAGTGATGTGATATCTTCACTCTCTAAACCGCCGTCACGGGTAAAGAACTTCAAGCCGTTTCTGTTGAAAGGGTGGTGGCTTGCGGTGATCTGTACTGCGCCGTCACAGCCTGCGTCAATTGTTGTCATAAACATAGACGGAGTAGACGCAAGACCACAGTTGAGTACATTTACACCGCCGTCAGACAAAGCCTTTGTAACAGCTTGTGAAATTGCAGGTCCTGAAATTCTTGAATCTCTGCCTACCGAAACAGTCAGCTCGTTTGCGTTTTTTTCTGTCTTATCACAAAGCCACAGTATAAATGCGTTTGTAATAGCAGTGCATACGTCTGTTGTCAGGTTTACCGTTTCGCCCGGTACTCCTTCTGACGCTACACCTCTGATATCAGTTCCGCTTTTTAGGCGGCTCCATTTTTCGCTTAGCATATTATCCTCCTAAATAAGAAAAATTCTTCATTGCTTTTTTTATTATACATTATATTTGCTCAATTGTCGATAATAATAATAAAAAAAGAGGTGCAGCAATGAAACATTTAATCGAGCTAAATAACATTGATAAGTATTATAAAGGAAAAAACTGCGATCTTCATGTGCTTAAAGATATTTCCCTTATGATAAACGAGGGGGAATTTGCTGCGATTACGGGCAGCAGCGGTTCGGGAAAGTCTACGCTTATGAATATAATAGGCTGCCTTGACATTCCCGATTCGGGCAGCTATACATTGGGCGGCGTCAATATAATGAAAACGACAGACAAAAAACGTGCTTATCTGCGCAACAGGAAGATAGGCTTTATTTTTCAAGGCTTTAATCTTATACACGCTCTTACTGCTATGGAGAATGTACAGCTCCCTCTTATATACAGGGGCGTTCCGTATCGTGAAAGACAAATCGCCGCCCGCCGTGCTTTAAGGCTTGTCGGACTTGAAAACAGACTTGACCATAAACCGTATGAATTATCGGGCGGTCAGCAGCAGAGAGTTGCAATTGCAAGGGCTATTGCAAGCGATCCGCCTGTTATTTTGGCAGACGAACCCACAGGAAGCCTTGATTCTCAGTCGGGTAAGCTTGTTCTTGAAATACTAACGGCGCTTAACCACAAGGGCAGAACGCTTGTTATTATTACCCATGATGAAAATGTTGCTGCTTTGGCACAGCGGAGAATATATATTAAGGACGGAAAGATCGCCGCAAGCTCTGATTTGTTCAACAATCAGAGAAATATGACCGTATAATAGCGGCAAACACAGCGTTATAATTCCGAATAGGAATCAAAAACACGGTTTTGAGGGGTATTTTCAAGGAAAAAACTGTAAAATTCAAAAACGGCAAAAGTGACAAAACCGTAAATTTTTTGAAATATCTTTTTGATTTTATAAATAAAAACAGGCTTGTTTTTTGTAACTATATTTTTCTAAAACACAAAAAATATAGAAGTATTATACAAAAAAGTTCTGCAAATTTCAACGGAATTGACGGCGGCTTATGCCGATTGCACAAATCAAATTTAATATTTTTGTTGACATTTACGTAAAATGTGATATAATTAAATCACAGGTTAAGGAAAGGCAAAAACAAATCCGAACCTGCAGTATTTCCGAAATGAGAAGAAAATCAAAGTAGGCACGAAATTTAGAAGGAGGAATATTTATGACACCATATCTTGAATTACATGACATTGATGTTACTGCATTCCTTGCCGTGCTTGACACTTGCGAAGGTAATGTATACTTAGTAACAGAGGAGGGCGACAAGCTCAACCTTAAGAGTAAGCTCTGCCAGCTTATCGGCTTGACACAGCTTATCGAGGGCGGTAAGATCGTATCTGCAAAGATTCTTGCAGAGAATCCCGATGATGAGAGCAAGCTCTTCAGATTTAACTTGCTTGGCGATACAGGAGCTGCAGCAGTTAAATAATTAATTAGCTTATTCCTTGTAATTTTGATGTTAGATGTTAGACCCAAAAAAGGACCGCTTCGGCGGTTCTTTTTTGTTGTTAGTGAAAGAAAAAAGAAACAAATATTGAAAACGAACAGTTATTGCATTATAATTAATTTGATTTTAATTTTATGATGAGGTACTTATATATGAGAAGAATAACGAGGATTTTTGCGTTTGTACTTTGTATATCGCTTTTGTGCTGTATGTTTGGCTGTGATCTGTTTGAAAAGAAAGAAACTCCCGACACTCCAACAGCGATCGGCAGGAAGAATGACAGGGTAAGCGTTGTAACAACGATCTTTCCGCCCTATGATTTTACAAGACAGATAGCAGGAAATCTTGCAGATGTAACTATGCTGTTAGGTCCCGGAGAAGAAAGTCATACCTATGAGCCAACTCCGCAGGATATTATAAAAATTCAGAAATGCGATATTTTTATATATACAGGCGGTGAGTCTGAGTCGTGGGCAGAGGATATACTTTCATCACTCGACAATAAGTCTGTTAAGATCATAAATATGATGGAGATAACAGACGTAGTTGAAGAAGAGATCGTAGAGGGTATGGAAAACGACGAGGAGAGCGAGCAGGACGAGGCTGAAACCGGCGACGAAGCACAGCAGCATGAGATAGAATATGACGAACACGTCTGGACATCAATAAGTAATGCACAAAAGATCACTCAGGCTATTGCCGACGCTTTGTGCGAGCTTGACGAGCAGAACAGCGCAGTATATACAAGCGGCTGCGAAAGATATTTAGGAGAGCTTTCTTCACTCAAAAAGACATTCACCCGTATTGTGGCAGACGGTACGAGAAAAACTGTTGTATTCGGTGACAGATTCCCTTTCAGATATTTTACTGATGAATTCGGTCTTGAATATTTCGCCGCTTTTCCGGGATGTGCCGAGCAGAGCGAACCGAGTGCGGGTACAGTCGCATTTCTTATAGAAAAAGTAAAGGCGGAGAGTATTCCCGTTGTATTCTATATAGAAATGTCAAACGGTAAGGTCGCTGAAACAATTGCCGAGAGTACGGGTGCCGAAACAATGCGTTTTCATTCTTGTCATAATGTAACTATGGATGAGTATGTCAATAATACTACCTATATTGACTTGATGAAACAGAATGCCGAAGCTTTAGAGAAGGCGCTGAATTAAAAAAATTATAAAATATTCTTTTTTTATATTGACAAAACAATTCATTAGTGATAACATATTAGGAATTAAAAAAAGAAGAAAAAGAAAAGGAGTGTTTAGCATGGCATTTTATTTTGATGAACCTTCACGTACATTTGGTGAGTATCTTCTTGTTCCGGGATATTCTTCAAGCGAGTGTATACCCACGGCAGTTAGCCTTAAAACACCTTTGGTAAAGTTTAAAAAGGGTGAGCAGTCGGCTATTACCATGAATATTCCTATGGTGAGTGCGATCATGCAGTCTGTTTCTAACGATACTATGGCTATTGCTTTGGCAAAAGAGGGCGGTGTTTCTTTTATATACGGTTCTCAGACTATCGAAGAAGAAGCAGCTATGGTTTCAAGAGTTAAAAATTACAAAAAGGGTTTTATTACCTCAACATCAAACATTACTCCCGACGCAACATTGGCTGACATTCTTGCATTAAAGAAAAAAACGGGACACTCCACCGTTGCCGTAACTGATGACGGCACAGCGCATGGCAAGCTTTTGGGCATTATTGGCAGCAAGGATTACAGAGTAAGCAGAATGGATCCTTCTACAAAGGTGAAGGAATTTATGACTCCTCTTGACAAGCTTATCACAGCGCCTGCTGAAACAACACTCAGAGAAGCAAACGACATTATCTGGGATAATAAGCTCAATAACCTTCCGCTTGTTGACAGCGAGGGCAGACTTGCTTATATCGTATTCAGAAAAGACTACGATTCACATAAAGAGAATGTAAACGAATTGCTCGATTCACATAAAAGCTATGTAGTCGGCGCAGGTATAAATACAAGAGATTACGCACAGAGAGTTCCTGCACTTATCAATGCGGGCGCAGATGTGCTTTGTATAGATTCTTCCGAAGGATTTTCGGAGTGGCAGAAGCTGACCATTGAATGGATAAGAAACAACTACGGCGACAGCGTAAAGGTCGGTGCAGGTAATGTTGTTGACAAAGACGGCTTCAGATTCCTTGCAGACTGCGGCGCAGACTTTATCAAAGTAGGTATCGGCGGCGGTTCTATCTGTATTACAAGAGAAACAAAGGGTATCGGCAGAGGACAGGCTACTGCTCTTATTGAGGTATGTAAGGCAAGAGATGAGTATTTCGAGGAAACAGGTGTTTATATTCCCGTATGCTCAGACGGCGGTATCGTACACGACTATCATATTACACTTGCTCTTGCTATGGGTGCAGATTTTGTAATGCTCGGCAGATATTTCTCTCGTTTTGACGAAAGCCCGACACAAAAGGTAAAGATCAACGGCTCTTATATGAAAGAGTATTGGGGCGAGGGCTCAAACAGAGCGAGAAACTGGCAGAGATATGACCTCGGCGGCGACAAAAAGCTTTCCTTTGAGGAGGGTGTAGACAGCTTTGTGCCGTATGCAGGCTCACTCAAAGACGGCGTTGAGATCACAACATATAAGATCAAGTCTACAATGTGCAACTGCGGAGCTTTGAGTATTCCTGAATTCCAGCAGAAGGCAAGACTTACTCTCGTATCTTCAACAAGTATTGTAGAGGGCGGAAGTCACGATGTAATTGTAAGAAGCTCGATCGTAAACGACCAGTGATTCAGTTAGCAATCTGGATTGTGCGTAAACCAAACAATTAAGTTTTGGGTCAAGCCTTTTTCAAATTTGCGCAAAAGTTTTCCCGCTGTGACACGGCGGCACATTACAGTTTGACAACGATATAATCAAAGCTGAATTACTTTTTGCACAGTCTGAATGCGGAGTTTGCTGCATTCAGACTGTGCGGATAAAAGAGGATTTTTATAGGCAAGTATATATGCAGAATATTTTGATATTGAGAGTATGCTGCTGAGCAAACATATCGATTACGAACTGAATAAATTACGAGAGAAAGGGCAGATGTATGAAAAGAATTTTGGCGGCTGTTTTGGCGGCGGTAATGCTTGTGTCTGCGGCAGTTGTGAACGCATGTGCTGCCGAAAACGGCGATACGGGACAGTGCGGTTCTTATGAATATAAGGTGACATCATCAGATAAAGAAATTACCATAACCAATTATACCGGCAGTGACAAGAATCTTATGATCCCATCGAGACTTGACGGATACAAGGTAACGGGAATAGGATCATTTGCGTTTGCGGAAAACACAAAAATGGAAACCGTAAATATTCCGAATACCGTTAAGGCAATAGAACGCTTGACCTTTTGGTGCTGCACCTCTTTGAAGGAGGTTTATATACCCGACAGCGTAACCGGTATACGACAAGCGTTCGTTCAATGCACTTCGCTTCAGAATTTCCATGTAAGCAGCGGCAATACTTATTATTGCGACATAGACGGAGTGCTTTGCTCAAAAGACAAGATGGCTATTTATGCGTTTCCTTCCGGCAGAGGAGGCAAGTATCTTGTACCCGAATGCATAACAAGGTTTTCTGCAGAATGTTTTACGGACTGCGTAAATCTTGAGGGCGTAGTCGTTACGGGCGAGATTACCTCGTGCGATACTATGGCTATGTTTAATTCGGACAAAGATATGACGGACGGTTTTGGCGGAATCTGTAACAAAGATATTGTAGTTTACGATCATTCCGGCTCTTATCTGCATAAGGCGGCAAGGACCAGGGAGATATTTATGAACTTTTGCCCGTATGAGATAGGCGATGTCAACGGGGACGGCAAGGTTACCGCCGTTGACAGCCTGCTTGTGCAGAGAGCCGCACTAAAGCTTGTGAAGCTCACCGAAGAACAGGAATATAGAGCAGACGTGAATTTGGAGAGAACGCTTGATAATGTGGACGCAATGATAATACTTCGTGACTGCGTAGGAGTCGGCTCGAAGGACGACAAACCAAATCTTGCGGCGAAAGTATGCAAGGAATTTGGAATAGTAAAGGACCCGCTGTGATTTATGTTGAGGAAGATTTGTATGAAGAAATTACTGTCTTTGGTGCCGGCGGCGGTTGTTGTAACTGCACATGCCTATACAAGCGAACTGCTTTCAAGTGTGAATTGATACGACTAAAGTGATATATAGACAAAATTCGAATTGTGCGTTATACTACTGCTAAAAGCAGGCAGGCAATGTTACCAACGGCACAAAGACCTTTAACTTCATAGAGAATAATGAGGAAGAGGGAGATACTTCCATAGAGTGGATACGGCATTTCGGTATTGGCTTATCATACTTGCCGTATTAATCGTAATTTATGTGATAATATCCACAAAGAAAGCGGAAAGATCGGCAAGAAAATACAGAACCGCATAAAAATAAAGGCGCTGTGAAAAATTGAAGTTTTTACACTTCTATTTTCGCTGTGCCTTTTTCTTATACGTTAGCGTGCTGTAAAATTATGACCTTTTAATGCTCGATTTTCTCGAAAAATCAAAGTTTGTCTGCGGGCAATAAAGCTTTGGTTTTGTTGCGTAAAGGCGCAATAATGCGTGCGGACGCTCGTCCGCTAAATTATTGAAATTCGGGAAAAATCGGGAAATCGGGAATTTTAGGGGGTGTTTTGTAGAGTTTCCTATATTTATATATCCGTAATAAGGGCATTTTAAAAATTTATTTATATAGATACTTTACAAACCTACCCCCGATTTTCCCGATTTTTTCCCGAATTTTGCATTAGAGAAGGAGCTGATTTATTTTATCAGATGAAACAAGCGTGGCAAAAAATTTAATTGTTGGTTTTCGATAAATCAAAGTTTGTCTGCGGGCAATACGGTTTTGGTTTTGTTGTCTTAAAGCACATTATTGCCTGCAGGCGCTCGCCTGCTTGGTCTTCGATAAATTAAAGTTTGTCTGCGGGCTGTAAAGTTTTGGTTTTGTTGTCTTAAAGCGCATTATTGCCGGCTGTTGATCGAAGTAACGATATAGCTAAAATAAACCGCAAAATATCGGATATTTTAAAATAGTTTACAAATTATTGCTTTACATTTCTTTTGCTTTGTGATATACTTAAATTTGATAATTTGAAGGATATATGTTTGCTTGAAAAAGCGGATGATC
>JAFPLH010000012.1 GCA_017402845.1 Clostridia bacterium | reverse complement strand
TTGAACAGCCAAGAGAAACCATTCCCACCTTGATAGCCATATCAGTTTTCCTCCTCAGGATCATATACGTTCTCGAAGTAGTCCTTAACGGCACGGTTTATGGTCATCTATAATTCTTAGCGGCTCATTATCCTTATAAAGTGTAACTTTATACTTACACTCTGTATCATCTCTTTCGCTGAAAAGTGTATTGATTATACCGATCGACGGTGTATGACTCTGACCGTCTTGTGCAAATGTTTGAAGCGGTGTAGATGAAACAAATATCATCAAAGAAAGCAGTAAAGCTATATATCGTTTTATTATGCTGTGCGTCATAGCAATACCTCCCGAATTTTTCAACGTTCATCTGAATAGTGATTTATTATCACTCTTATTATAATAAAGAAAACAATTACGCCGCCAAAAGCGATCTTACCGTAAAGTGTAGCAAAGAATAAAGCGGCATACCCAATATATTTTATACGAAATTTTACCCTGCCGACTACGGACGAATACTCAACCAGTGAAAAATCTTCTACGTTGTTGTTATCCCCCTTTGTTTTTATAGTATGATTTTCACGATCGACAGATACTACTCTGTGTGTTACAAACGATTCGCCCGATCTAAAGGTTATTACATCTCCTTTTGAGAGCGTTTGCGCCTGTGTGGGAACAACAAGCACAACCGAACCTACGGGGTATTCCGGTTCCATGCTTCCTGTCGATACGCAAAGAAATCTGTAACCGAAAAAAGTTAAAGCCACTGCGGCAATAACCGTAAATAACATGAAAAAACTTAAAATCCACATAACGATATTTATTATTGCTTTAAATTTTTTCATATCTTTACTTATCTCCCTTAAATTTCGCTTTTTACACACTCGCAAAGCACCGTACAAATACCCTGATAAACACGGTGCTTTGCGCTAAATTGTATTATCACTTGAAAAATCCGAAAGGAGAATACCAGTAATGTGTATATGGTATCCGCTTACACCCATTCTTCGGTATCCTCCTTTGCTGGTCTGATATTATGTGTTTTGTTTAGTGTTGGATTTTTTCCTCTAATTAGGTATGTGAACAAATTACGGAGCAGTCCATGTTGGTGTACCATTGCTTCCGTCAACAGTAGCATCAGTTACCCAATTTGTAATAGAATCGTTTGTAAACTCTGCCTGATCCTCTGACTTAGTGATCTGAACACTGTCAAGTACAACTGTAAGATCATATGTCATTTCATTATAAGCACCCTGTGTTACTGTTGAATCAATTGTAACACTGTCAACAAGCTTTTCAGTAGTATTACCAGCTACAAGAACCTTATTATAGTAGAAATAACCTATATCATTCTTGTTGTCAATAGGCGCTGCATTACCTTGCACATATGTCCAATTTGTTGCCCAATCACTATCAAGTGCAATATCAAGCTTAATAGGTTTGCCGGTAACAGCCGTATATGTGAGCTGAATCCACTTTGCAGTAGAAGCTCCGGCGTCTACACTTGTATCTGTATTGCCAAGATCACTACTATACCATGCTGCTGTAATATCAGCAGTATTTGAAGTATTTGCAACGGTAACTTCTTTTGTAGTAGCAAGTTTTACACCTGAAACTTCACTTACTATTTCATTGGTTTCAGTTATTGTAGCACCGGCAATATTAACATAATTTTCGTCTGTTACAAGAGCATAGTATTTATCGTTATCTTTATCATAGAAATAACCTGAGTACTTAATGGTATCGTCTTTATCTGTTCTGCGGAATATATAAAGACCTGTTTTAGTTGGTTTAAACTGATCATTTCCATCATAATCATCAGCAGCATTTGCAACATCATCGCCTGCACTTTGATTTTGATCATTCGTAGGTGAAACAGCACCATCAGGAGTCCAAACAAGCTTACCGCCTGCCTGAAGTGTACTTACAGAGTTAGGAACTTTCTTTACCGCATTATTCTCTCCTTGATCAACAGCGTCAACTGCATTTAACTGAAGTTCTACGAGTGCTTCACCATCAGTCAAACTGTAAGCATTATTATTATTAACTGCTACTCCTGTACCTGCAACAGTTAATTTCAGGTCATTCAAAAGACCGAGTCTTACGTATGCATCAACGTTACCGGTATTAACTGCAGAAACATCTTTGTTAATAGTCTGACCGGGCAACCAATCTATCGGCGGTGTAAAATCTTCGACAATACTTACGCCATAGTTTGCACTTGCTGTCAAGCGGTTCGTTACTTCATCCTGCGATGTGAACCATGCAAAGGTTGAACCGGCAACGATCATTGCAGCCAGCACGCAAGACGCAATGAGCATACTCTTTTTGCTTTTTTCTTGCTCTTCATTTTTTAATCTCCTTTGTTTTTATTTTTTGTTATCAATAATTATTCTGTACTTTCTAAATCACATTACATAACAAGCTATATAATATACAAAAGATCATACGGAATAATAAGACACCTTGGTTACTCTGCCTTTGACGCTGTTTTTTCTTGTTCTGCGCTGCGTTCTGTATCGTCTTCTCCATCGTCAAAAAGCATTTTTATCAATCTGACAAGCACAATTAGCATTACAACAATAGGTACGATAAAATACCACCTGAGCTGTACAAATCTTATAACAAAACCTGCCTTCGGTATTCTGAACCTTACTGTTCCTATTACTCGCTCCTCTTCTATTAAAAAGCTATCCTGCGAGTCGTTTGCGTCGCCCTTTGTTTTGAAGCACGTTACTCCGGTACCCTCGAAATTTTCTATCTTTTCAAAAACACGGTGCGTCAGATATGCGTCGCTGTCGCGCGACGGGTTAAATGTTATTACATCTCCTACGTTGATCTTATCGGCTGAGGTGAGCTTTACAAATACTACATCTCCTACCTCGTATGTCGGTGACATTGACGGTGTAAGTATCGTATAGTACCTGAAACCGAAAAGACTCTTTGTAGGCGAATTGTTAAATGCAAACAGCACAGCACCTGCAAGAATTGCGACTGATAATACAACCGTGACTACACTTGATATGATATCTGCTGCTCTGCTGCCTGCGGAACTTTTTTTTGCACTCTCATCATTTTTTTCTGTTTCTGCGACTACTTGTTTATTTTTACTCAAAATGCACTGCACGCTCCCTTCACTATATAGGCAACTATTACAATAATAATCAAAAAGAATATAGTACCCATTATCAGTCTGTTATACATTATTCTTATTTTTTTGTCAAGAAAACAGTATAAATCAGCAAAAATATTATTCTGTTAAGAAATATTATCTTTTTTCAATAATATAATCCTGCAAGAATACCTCGTGCATCTTCATACTCAAACGTGCAGGTAGACAGCAAAAGCAAAGAATAGCTTTCAAGTCCTTTTATTTCGTCCTTTGAATAATTATTTATATACAAAGCATTTCCAAACAACAAATCTATGATTCTTTTCCTGTTCGGTAAGCAGTACCGTATTATACAAAAAAGAATTACTCGGAACAGTAAGATATGCAAAAAAGTCTACCTGTTTTACCTCATTCGATAATATCAGATACCCTGTATTATGATCTTTAAAGAAATCTGCGTCTTTATACAGAGGGATATCGGAAAACATTCTGTTTTGATCCATGTTGTGTGCGTATATTATGGAATTAAAGCCTCTAAAATCACTCTGACACCTATAATCAAGAAACGGACACCCCAATTCGTAATTATAGTTTCCGTCAACACCGTTGTGAAGATAAAAGTCGTTGTCATCACTCTGCATTATCGGATAACTGATATTTGTATCCGGAATTTCAAGCCATGCCATTATATCTTTGTTGACATCTTTGCAGTCTTTCAATAAATCATTGTTATTTTCAAATACCTGTCTGTTTTTGAACTTTTCGCCCTCGCTTGCAGATAACTGCGTCTTTATCATATTGATATACGTCTGCGTTTCGGGCTTTATACGGTCAATTATCATTTGCTGGTCATTATATGCGTTGTCTATCGTTTTTTTCTGTCTATACACATCATTATAATATCTGAACCCGAAAAATCCCGATAAACCCAATAGTACAGCGATCAATACCGCTGCCGCAGCTGAAAAGACTTTAGCTTTCATTCTTTTTTACCCGTTTTTTTGCTTTGCTTTTCTTTATAATTATCAGCGTTGTTAAAACAACTATCATAACTGCGGCGGCTGTAATACAGATTATCCAGAAGCTGCCGCTTACAGACAACAAACCGGTATTCGGCGGTGTATAGCTTTCGTTCTGCGCCGCATAAAAGATCCATTTGAACTCTATTTCGCCGTATGCCTCATTATTTCCGTTGCGGGGAGTTAATATCCACGTTCCGGTTCTATCGATAAGTCTGTGACCTTCGTCTATAAAATATTCTCCGTCAACGTTTACCCATGCAATACTGCACGTTAATACGTGCGAGCTGCCCGGCTCGTAGTATCCGAGATCATAAAGCTTTTTTGACAGATCAATATTTCCGGCGCCGGTTATGCTGCCATAATAAAATTGAGTGCCGTCAAGGTAAAAGCTGCAAACACAGCCCTTCTCTAAATCAATATCTCCAAGCTTTGAATCGGGCTTTGCCTCTATATTAAAATATATATTGTAGGCTTTGTCTTCGCAAAGGTTCATTAGCTGTATATCTTTTGTGTAAACCTCACCGAAAACCATATTTTCTGCAAGAAAAAAATACTCACCCGAAGCACTGTTTACAATATTGCCGTTTGAATCCATTGCTGTAAGAACTGTGGGTAGTCCCTTTACTGCGCCTTCAGGTAAATCTATTTCTGCCGATACGGTTTTCGTTCCTACTATGAGTACCGCAATACTCAACAGAAAAGCTGCAAATATTTTTATTTTCATCACAATTCCTCTTAAAATCAGAACAAAAACAACCAATATATCTCAATATTTTTCATCATTCCGCTAAATCATCATAAATATACAATTTTTATTATAACATTTTGTTTAATATTAATCAATAGTCATATTTTATATATTTATATTAACAGTGACTGACATTTTAGTCATATTAATGTGTAAAATGCTATCAAAAGCATTTCTAAAAATGTCATTTACAATCACTTCTGTTTGTCATATAATAATAGTATATATACAAACTATGGAAGTGATATTTTGAGAAAAAGCTTTTCATATACATTTGCACAATTAAACCCTATTACCTTAGCTGTATATTTTTTAGGTGTATCGTCTGTTTTGATACTGACCTCTCACCCATTATATACGCTTGGTGCATTCATACCAATTATGCTTTTTCGCTCATACATACATTTTGATATTAAAGCTATTCTTTCGGGCTTATTGTGGATTGCAGCTTTAACTTTTGTCAATCCGCTGTTTTCACATCACGGAAACACACCTATTCTTTTTATCAATGATAAACCGTACACGATAGAAGCTCTTTTTTACGGTTTACAACTATCTTTTACGCTGACCTCTGCTTTTCTGTGGTGCGGTACTGCTGCACAGTGTTTTACTTCTGACAAGATCACTTTTCTGATAAGCGGTGCTTCTCCGAAAATTGCACTTATTATTTCAATGTCGCTGCGTTATATCACCCTTTTTAAAAGCGAATACCGTAAAATTCGTGACGCAAGAAAAGCCTTGGGCAGATCAGACAGCAGCGATATTTTCGGCAGACTGAAAAACAGTGTGGCTTGCTTTTCAACTCTTTTTACTAATGCAATAGAGTTTTCGGTATATACTGCCGACTCTATGTTAAGCCGTGGTTTTATGCTCAAAAAGCGAACGTATTATTCAGACTATACTTTTACTGTAAAGGACTTCTTTATTATTCTTTCAACTATAATTACTGTATTGATCTCGCTGTATTTTGAGTACACCAAAAAAACAAGCTTTTACTATTACCCTGTTGTATCGAGAATAGAACTTGATCTTCAATTATTGATATCAACCCTGTTATATTTTGTATTATCACTGCTCCCATTTATATTTGAAGCAACGGAGAACATCAAATGGAAATTGTTAGAATCGAGAATTTAAGCTTTACTTATCCCGAATCGAAGAATAAAACGCTTATTGACATTGATCTGACCGTAAACAGCGGTGAGTTTATTCTTCTCTGCGGTGAATCGGGCTGCGGTAAAACAACACTGTTAAAAATGCTGAAAAAGCAGCTTATACCAAAAGGTAAAACTTCAGGAAATATTTTTCTGTTTGGTACAAACATTTTCGAGCTGGACGACTATAAAAGCGTTAAAGACGTAGGTTTTGTTATGCAGGAACCCGAAAAGCAGATAATTACCGAACGAACAGCAGAAGAATTAGCATTTAATCTTGAAAGCTTAGGTATTGATAAAACTATAATACATAGAAAAACAGCAGAAATATCCTCATATCTGGGAATTGAACAGCTTTTTGAAAAAAAGACCTCTCAATTATCCGGCGGTGAAATGCAGAGAATAAATATTGCCTCGGCTTTAGTCTGTTCTCCGAAGCTGCTGCTATTGGACGAACCTACTTCTCAGCTTGATCCTATCGCCTCGCAGGGATTGATCTCTTTGATCAAGCGATTAAACAGCGATTTAGGCATTACAGTCATTATCGCAGAACACCGAACAGAGGAGCTGTTCGACTATGCAGACAGAGTATTATATATGAAAAGCGGCAGAATATTTGTAAATGATACTCCAAATAATTCTGCTCTGAGATTTGACAGATCAAATATACCTATGTCGTTTCCTGCTGCTGTACAGCTTTATTGCAGGCTTAACAACTCAAAAAATAATGATTGCCCTCTGAATAATAAAGCGGGGAGAGAATTTTTACAAAAGCAGATAGTATCAAATATCGGTCAGCAGGAAGAAACGATCAGATTCACAACAAAGATCAATGAGCCGGTGCTTGAAGTCAAGGATCTTTACTATAAATCTGACCGTTATTCCCCCGATATACTTAAAGGATTATCACTTTGTCTGCACAAATCCGAGATTTACACTTTATTCGGAGGAAACGGCGCAGGAAAAACTACTCTCTTAAAAGCTATATCAGGACTTATTAAACCGTATTCGGGCACGATAAAAATACTTGGAAAGAATATTAAAAAATACAGAAATAACGAATTTTTTAACGGAGTATTGACAGCGCTGCCTCAGAATGTATCTTATGCTTTTGAACATGACAGATTAATAGATGAGTTTGATAAAAGCGATAACACAAATGAGCTGTTAAAAAGCTTTACAGAAGCATTACTCATTACAAAAGAAATGCTTGAAAGAAATCCGCTTGATCTAAGCGGCGGCGAAAAACAAAAAGCTGCTCTTTGTATTGCCTTGTGCAGTTCACCGCAAATAATACTGTTGGATGAGCCGACAAAAGGTCTTGACGGAAATGCAAAAAGCGATCTCGCAAAGATCATAAAAACTATTGCAAGCAAAGGTGTAACAGTATTAATAGTAACTCACGACACCGATTTTTCGTCAGAATGCGCCGACAGGTGCGGATTGCTTTTTAACGGAAAAATCGTTTCATCTGATGATATGCATTCTTTCTTCTCAGGGAATGATTATTATACTACCGCTGCTGCAAAGCTGGCAAATGGAATTGCTGACGGTTGTGTTACAGTAAACGAACTTGTTGAGTTTTGCGAAAAACGGAGGTGTGTACCATAAAAAAAACTATTTTGTCTATCGTGCTGTTTGTTGTGCTGATAATCTCTACAATTGCCTTTTCAATGACATTCAGCGAAAAAAACTATATGGTTATTTCGTTTGCAATAGCAATTGCTGTAAACGGTATACTATTATTTATATATAACAAAAAAAACCACTCTGCGCATAAGCTTGCTTTGATCTCGTGCATGACTGCATTTTCTGTATTCGGACGCTTTGCCTTTGCGAGTATTCCATTTTTTAAACCTGTTACTGCTATTGTTATCATTTGCGGTTTATATCTTGGTTCAGAGTCCGGGGCTGTTTGCGGTGTGATGTCTGCTTTTTTATCTAATTTCTTGTTTACACAAGGACCGTGGACTCCTTTTCAAATGCTTATATGGGGGCTGATCGGTTTGTTTTCCGGACTGCTTTCAAAAGCACTAAAGGAAAAACCGCTATTCTTATACATCTGGGGAGGCTTTACCGGTATACTATTCTCTCTGTTTATGGATATCTGGACTACTCTTTGGTGGGACTCTACCTTTAATATTGACCGCTATCTTGCTTTGATCGTTACGGCGCTTCCGATAACTTTGATCTATACCATTTCAAATATAGTGTTTCTTGTATTGCTTGCAAAACCAATGGGAAAGCGAATACAAAGAATAAAACTAAAATACGGAATTGACTAAAAATCACACAGAACGAAGCGATTTATAGTTCGTAGAACATCATCGTCATAAATACGAATACAGACAGATAAGACATTCCAAGCATTGATATTACTGAAATTCTTGACATATACTTGTCAATTGACTTTGTATTTTCATGCTTTGCTAACATATTCATTCGTCCTAAAGAAAATGCAGTGCAAAAAATCAACGGTATACAGTAACGCATATTTTCTGTGCATACCTGCGGATAATCAAGACAGCAGCAGTTACAAAACCTGCAAGCAGCAGCGCACGGCAAAACAACTGTAATACTGCACTATTTTCAAAAAATGAGCCTTCATCAAACATAGAGCTTTTTATCAATGCGATTATCGGATTAAACTCATTGTAAGCTGCACCGTTCCATTCAAATTGCACAAACGGCGACGCAAGCTGATACAAAGAAAAATCAAACAAGCGTTTAACAGGCGGCATATCTATATACTGTCCTGAATCATTTCCGAGATCGGCAACATAATTTATAGGCACATCAAACATTATGTAGTTTCTTACAGACCGGAACATACCTAATATAAAAATAAGAGTACAGATCGCTTTTGTAGTAAGCTTCTTTTTCCTTTTCAGGAAAAGACCTTAAATTATCGGTACAAAAAAAGCGATAGTCAGAATAATTGATCTTATCATCGGAAGCATAAATTATTCCCCCTTTTTTTATCATTATACAGAACACATCTGAATTTTATCTAAATGGCACCTCTAAAGAACATTAAATATTAATAAAAAAACTCACCGAAAAAACAATGATCTAATCGGTGAGTTTGTTTTATTACAGGTCTGTCAATGAAAGCTGTACTCCCTCGGCGTCTTCTCCTCTCGGAAAAGCTCCCATTGTGGGGTATGTTTTGGAACGATAATGCTTTGGATCTGCAAACTGTCCGTCAACATACTTTTCTATCTTAAACAGTCTATGACCTTTTTTCAGTTTCATAATCGCTATGCCCTGTGTATTGCGTGTAGTTTTGAGAGAAACCACGCCTGTGTGTATCAGCAACATTCTGCCTGACGTTGAAGTTAATACCACCTCGCAATCCTCTTGTGTAAATATCAATCCTGATAAAGGCGACTTGTCGCTGTATGCACCGGTCAGCTTTTTACGGTTTGTTTTGGTTGCATAAACATTCAGCGGCACTTTTGCAAGCTTGCCGTTTTCAAAGGCGAATATGATAAATCCCTCGTAATCCTTTGTTACTATCATTGAAACGGGTACTTCGTCCTCGTCCATACCAAGTTTTGCGGCTATATAGTCGCCCAGCACACTTGCTTTTGTATCGGAAAAATCGTAAGCTTTCGATTTATACACCTGACATTTATTTGTAAAGAAAAGCAGATCGGCAGTATTCGTCGATTCATAGCTCTGGAATATCTCGTCGCCCTCTTTCAGCTTCTGCTCGCCGCCCATTCTAAGCGACAACGGAGTGATCTTTTTGAAATATCCCTCTTTTGTGAAATACAAGTTTACGGCATAATCGGGAATATCGGGCGTGATATCGACATCTGTTATATCAGCGGCATTTATGATAGTTGTAATACGGTCTTTGCCGTATTTTTTTGCAACGTCTTTCAGCTCGGATACAATGATATTCTTGACCTTTGTTTTGCTTGCAAGAATGCCTTCAAGCTGCGCGATATCCTTTTCAAGCTCGCTTATCTCGTCTGTACGCTTTAAAATATACTCACGGTTCAAGTGTCTGAGTTTGATCTCAGCAACGTATTCAGCTTGAGTTTCGTCAATTCCGAAGCCTATCATAAGGTTCGGAACAACCTCGCTCTCGTTTTCAGTTTCACGTACAATTTTTATTGCCTTGTCAATATCGAGAAGTATTTTCTCCAAACCTTTGAGCAAATGCAGCTTTGCTCTTTTCTTATCTAATTCATACGCTGTGCGTCTGCGTACACACTCAACACGGAAGGCTGTCCATTCTTCGAGAAGCTCTCGCACACCCATTACACGCGGTACGCCTGCTATAAGAACATTGAAGTTGCATGAAAACGAATCTTCAAGCGGAGTCATCTTGTAAAGCTTCTGCATGAGCAAATCGGGATCTGTATTTCGTTTGAGGTCTATTGTTATTTTCAAGCCGTCGATTCCCGTTTCATCTCGTATATCTGAGATCTCTTTTATCTTTCCGCTTTTTGCAAGCTCGATTATTTTCTCAATAACCGCCTCGCTCGTTGTTGTGGGCGAAATGCTTGTAATATCTATACAATTTGCACTGCTGTCGTACTTATAAGTCGCTCTGACCTTAAAACTGCCCTTGCCCGTTTCGTAAATGGTCTTAAATGCGTTTTCATCATATATTATCTGACCGCCGCCAATAAAATCGGGAGCCGGGAGAGTTGACATTATATCATGGTTTTTATCCTTGATAAGCGCTATTGTTGTTTCGCAAAGCTCTCTTAAATTAAATGAACAAATATTGCTTGCCATACCAACTGCAATACCCGTATTTGCATTTACCAGTACAGACGGAAATGTTGCCGGCAGTAATGTTGGTTCTTTTAAAGTATTGTCATAGTTATCTACAAAATCGACCGTATCTTTGTCTATATCTTTGAATAACTCATTGCAAATAGCGTCAAGTTTTGCTTCGGTATATCTCGACGCTGCCCAAGCCATATCTCTGCTGTAAAACTTTCCGAAATTGCCTTTGCTGTCAACATAAGGGTGCAGCAGTGCCTCGTAGCCTCTGCTAAGACGTACCATAGTATCGTAAATAGCTGAATCTCCATGAGGATTCAGCTTCATTGTCTGACCGACAATATTTGCAGATTTTGTACGTGCAGAGCCTAAAAGCCCCATTTTATACATAGTATACAACAGCTTTCTATGCGAGGGCTTAAAGCCGTCTATTTCGGGAATAGCTCGTGACATTATTACGCTCATAGCGTACGGCATATAGTTTTCTTCTATTGCAGTTACTATTTTTTGGTCAACTACATCTCCTGCGCCTTTTATCACGCCTTTTATTTTAGATTTGGAGCCTGAACTCTTATCTGATTTTTTTCTTTTTGCCACGGTTGCACCCCTTTTTAGCTTACATCGAGATTATCAATATAATCTGCGCCGTATTTTACTATATACTCCTTGCGTCCTGAAAGATTATCACCCAAAAGAATATCAAAGATCTCTGAAGTCTTTTCTGCGTCGTCGGGCATGATCTTTATAAGTCGTCTTGTATCGGGATTCATTGTCGTTAAGTTCATCATATCGGGTTCATTTTCACCAAGACCTTTTGAACGCTGTACGGTATATTTTTCTTTTCCTATTTCTTTAATAAACTGCTCCTTTTCCTGTTCTGTATAAGCAAAATACACTTGATCCTTAGTATTTATCTCATACAAAGGAGATTCTGCGATAAACACCTTTCCTTCTTTTATCAATGTAGGAGTCAGGCGGTAAATCATTGTAAGTAACAGCGTTCTGATCTGGAAGCCGTCAACATCTGCATCTGTACAGATAATGACTTTATCCCAACGCAAAAGATTAATATCAAACAAAGACAAATTTTTGTTTGACTTAGATTTTGTTTCAACACCGCACCCGAGTACCTTCAACAGATCGGTTATGATCTCGCTTTTGAATATTTTATCGAAATCTGCTTTCAGACAATTGAGTATCTTACCTCTGATAGGCATAATAGCTTGAAAATCGGGATCTCTCGCCTGTTTACATGCGCCCAATGCGGAATCTCCCTCAACTATAAACAATTCTCTTTTTGTTGTGTCTTTACTTCGGCAGTCTACAAACTTTGCAACTCTGCTTGTCATATCCATATTGCTTGAAAGAGTCTTTTTTATATCAAGCCTTGTTTTTTCAGCCTTTTCACGGCTTCGTTTATTCACAAGCACCTGTCCTGCAATTTTATCTGCTTCAAGCGGATTTTCTATAAAATATATTTCAAGCTGACGTCTTAAAACAGACGTCAATGCCTCTTGAATACCCTTGTTATTTATAGCCTTCTTTGTCTGGTTCTCGTATGAAGTAACGCTTGAAAAAGAAGATATTACCACAACAAGACATTCTTCAACATCATTGAACTTTATTTTGCTTTCGTTTTTATTATACTTGCCGTTTTGCTTCAGGTAAGAATCTATTGAATACACAAAAGCATTCTTAACTGCAAGCTCGTGTGCGCCGCCGTGTTCAAGCCAGCTTGAATTATGATAATACTCGGCAGCCTTTACCTTATTTGAAAACGAAAGAGCAATATTCATTTTAGCCTTATATTCGGGTTTGTCTGCTCTGTCACGCACCATTTGTTCAGCCTGCCACGACTGAACAGAGGTAAGTGCTTCATCACCGACAAGCTCTTTTACGTGATCTGTTATTCCGTTTGTATACAGATATTCTGTTGTATCAAAGCTTTTGCCGTTCTGTATTCTCAGAATAAACTTTATTCCTGCATTTACAATAGCCTGACGTTTAATTATATCGTGAA
Source organism: Clostridia bacterium (assembly GCA_017402845.1). GTDB lineage: Bacteria > Bacillota > Clostridia > Oscillospirales > Acutalibacteraceae > RUG592. The sequence goes on along the minus strand of JAFPLH010000012.1, from coordinate 14,454 downwards.
AATACTCATTGGGTATGTCAATGTCGGTAAATACATCTAAATCAGGGCGCCAGTGTATTTTTGTACCTGTATCCTTTTTTGAGTAGCCATTCTTTTTCAGTCCGCCTACATTCTCGCCCTTTTCAAAGGACAATGAATATCTTGTTGCATCACGGCGGATATCTACCTCCATATACTCTGAGGAATACTGAGTTGAACAAAGACCAAGTCCGTTAAGTCCGAGGGAATACTCATAGTTTTCGCCCTCGCTGTTATTATACTTTCCGCCTGCGTACAACTCGCAGAAAACAAGCTCCCAGTTATACTTTTCCTCGTTTTTATTGTAGTCTACGGGAATACCTCTGCCGTGGTCTTCAACCTCAATAGACTTATCGCTGTAATAGGTTACTGTGATCTCTCTGCCGTAACCCTCTCTTGCTTCATCTATTGAATTTGAAAGTATCTCAAAAAATGAATGTTCGCAGCCCTCAAGACCGTCCGAACCGAAAATTACCGCAGGACGTTTTCTTACTCTGTCTGCGCCTTTAAGCGATACAATACTTTCGTTATCGTATTCAGGTGTTTTTTTTCTTGCCATTTCACTTTTCCTTTTTTAATCTACTCATTTGTCTTTTTTCATATAATATATGTCAATAAAAAGAACTGCAACAGCCGCAATAAACAATGCTGCGGCAATAGCCAAAAATATCATTCTTTCAATTAATGTCATCACTTGTCACCGTTTCCGTGATTTGAAATCAAAAATATCAGTCCTGCTATTATCAGACCGATAACCATAATTCCTGCGAATAATAATAACATAATCTCTATGGCGATTCTAAAAACCTTCCGTCATGCAGATGTGCGGCGTGAGGTTTTTAGAGCTGCTCATTATTTGCCTCCTTTGAGTTTGTTTATCTTATCTCTTAAAAATGCGGCGTGTTCAAATTCAAGAAGCCGTGCGGCGGCTTTCATTTCCTTTGTAAGCTGATCTATAAGCTGTCGTTTTTCTTCGGGCGACAAATGCTTTTTCGTCTTTTTATCATCATTTGCATGAGTTGAGATCTCAAGAACATCGCTGACCTTTTTTATAATTGTTTTGGGTACTATGCCGTGTTCGTCGTTATACTTCATCTGTATTTGTCGGCGGCGTGCTGTTTCTGAGAGTGCCTTTTCCATTGAAGGCGTAACGATGTCGGCATACATAATAACTGTACCCTCACTGTTTCTTGCGGCTCTGCCTATTATCTGTATAAGGCTTCTTTCGCTTCGCAAAAAGCCTTCTTTGTCTGCGTCAAGAATAGCTACAAGCGCAACCTCAGGAATGTCAAGACCTTCTCTGAGCAGATTTATACCTACAAGTACATCAAACTCGCCAAGTCTTAACCCTCTGATTATCTCCATACGCTCAACAGTATCAATATCATGGTGCATATAACGAACTTTAATACCCATAGTTTCAAAATACGAGGTTAGATCCTCTGCCATTTTTTTGGTAAGAGTAGTAACAAGTGTTCTGAAACCCTTTGCCGTTCTCGTATTTATTTCGGAGATAAGATCGTCTATTTGTCCTTCTGTGGGGCGAACGGATATTTCCGGATCTAACAGTCCTGTGGGACGAATGACCTGTTCTGCTGTTATTCCGCTTTTATCCAGCTCAAAATCTCCCGGAGTTGCAGATACAAATACCGCCTGATTTATTTTACTGTAAAATTCGTCAAAATTCAAGGGACGATTGTCAAAAGCTGACGGCAGTCTGAACCCGTAATCTACAAGATTTTGTTTTCTTGCCTTATCGCCGGCAAACATTCCTCTGACCTGCGGCAGCGTTACATGAGATTCGTCAACAAACAGCAAATAATCATCAGGGAAATAATCAAGAAGTGTATACGGCATACTGCCCGGAGCTCTGCCGGACAACACTCTTGAATAGTTCTCGATTCCCGGACAAAAGCCTATCTCTTTAAGTGATTCTATATCATAGCGTGTACGTTCTTCTATTCGCTGAGCCTCTATAAGCTTTCCTTCATTTCTGAAATATTCAAGTCTTTTGTCAAGCTCTGTCATTATTTCGTCAATTGCCTTTTGCATTTTATTGGCGGGTACGATATAATGTGAAGCAGGATAGATCGCTGCGTGTTTCAGCGTTGATAAAATATCGCCTGTAAGCGGATTTATTTCACATATACGGTCAATTTCATCTCCGAAAAACTCAACTCTTATCGCATTTCCTGAGCTTGCAGCAGGGAATATCTCAACAACATCTCCCCTTACTCTGAATTTATTTCTGATAAAGTTAATGTCATTTCGTTCATATTGCAGATCTACGAGCTTTTTAAGAAGCTCATCTCTTGATTTTTCCATTCCCGGACGAAGCGATATTACCATTGTGCGGTAATCTATCGGGTTACCTAAGCTATATATACAAGATACGCTTGCTACAATAATTACATCTCGTCTTTCAGACAAAGCAAGCGTTGCACTGTGACGCAGCTTATCTATCTCATCATTTATTGACGAGTCTTTTTCTATATAAGTATCAGTTGAGGCAATATACGCCTCCGGCTGATAATAGTCGTAATACGATACAAAATACTCAACGGCATTTTCGGGGAAAAACTCTTTGAACTCGCTGCAAAGCTGAGCTGCAAGAGTTTTATTGTGTGCAAGTACAAGCGTTGGTTTATTTAAGCGTGCAATTACGTTTGCCATAGTAAATGTTTTACCCGAACCGGTAACGCCAAGCAGCGTTTGTTCTTTGTTGCCTTGTTTTATGCTGTTGACTATTGCGTCAATTGCCTGCGGCTGATCTCCGGTAGGCTGATATTCCGATTTTAGTTTAAAACAATTTTCCTGCATAAGCTTCACTTCTCTTTCTTTTGTATATCCCCATTATATCCCATTATAATAGTTTTATTATTATATCATATCTTTTACGTTAAATCAATAGTTAAGGCTAACGGCGCTGCCTTAATGTGAATGTTCAAAAAACCCGCAAAAATACGGCAAAAGAAAAAATTTTTAAAAAAATCAAAAAAGGTATTGCTTTTTTAAAACATCTATGCTATAATAATCAAGGTCAGTTAAACAAGACACATCCGGGTGTGGCGCAGTTTGGTAGCGCGCTTGAATGGGGTTCAAGAGGCCGCTGGTTCGACTCCAGTCACTCGGACTTAACCGCTTAAATCATACTTGGTTTAAGCGGTTTTTTAATAACAGACAGTTCGTTTGTACCTTCCTGTCTATAAAAAAAACCGGGACTGAAAGTTGATAGTACGATTTATCGGCAGACGCTCTCGGGTGTCTGCTTTTTTGTATGGGGTGATTTTTATGTTTATGCTTTCAACGGAAGCCTGCTTTGACAGTGCGCACTTTTTATCGGGCTATCATGGAAAATGCTCTAATATTCACGGTCACAGGTGGAAGATCATTGTTGAGATCATGCGCAGCACGCTTGACAAAGACGGACAAACCGCAGGTATGGTTACTGATTTCGGAAATCTGAAAAGAGATTTAAAACATCTTGCAGATGAATTTGACCATTGTCTTATTATTGAAAGAGGTACACTGAAACAGAATACACTTGACGCTTTGTATGACGAGAACTTTAATATAAAAGAAGTTGCATTTCGACCGACTGCTGAGGAATTTGCAAGATATTTTTATTTTCGTATGAAGGATAAAGGATACCTTGTTAAAAAACTCACCGTATACGAAACGCCAAACAACTGCGCCGCCTATACAGAGGAGATCTGATAGCTATGCTTGATGTTGTAGAAATTTTTGTAAGCATTAACGGTGAAGGTACACACGCAGGACAGTTGGCTGTTTTTGTTCGTTTCAAGGGGTGTAACCTTTCCTGCTCATACTGTGACACTCGCTGGGCAAACGAAAAAAATGCCAAGTGTACGCAAATGACAGTCAAAGAGATTTACGATCATATATGTACAACAGGTATAAATTGTGTTACGATCACCGGCGGTGAACCGCTTCACAGAGAAGGTATATCAGAGCTTCTGTCACTGCTGGCTTGTGACGGGCGGTTTTATACCGAAATTGAAACCAACGGAAGTATTCCGCTTGAGCCGTTTTCAAATATAGAAAATCGACCGGCGTTTACTATGGATTATAAGCTGCCGTCAAGCGGTATGGAAAAGTTTATGTATACCGACAATTTTTATTGCTTAGATAAAACAGATACCGTAAAATTCGTGGCAGGCTCATATCAAGATCTGTTAAGAGCTAAAGAAATCATAGATAAATATGATCTCTGTCAACGCTGTAATGTATATATCAGTCCGGTGTTCGGTAAAATCGAGCCCGCATACATTGTAGAGTTTATGAAAGAACATAAAATGAATAAAACAGTATTGCAGTTACAGCTGCATAAAATAATCTGGGATCCCGACATGAAAGGAGTATAGATATGTCGATTGATCGTGAGGCTATACAGTACCATATAAGAGGACTATTAGAAGCTTTGGGTGATGATCCCGACAGAGAGGGCTTAAAGGATACTCCCTATCGTGTTGCTCACATGTTTGAAGAAGTTTTTGAGGGTATGAACTACTCAAATGACGAGATCGCCCAAATGTTTAACAAAACCTTTGAAGCGCCGTCACAACATACAAACGATCTTGTTATTGTTAAAGATATTGATGTTTTCAGCTACTGCGAACATCACCTTGCATTAATGTATAATATGAAGGTGACTGTTGCGTATATACCAAACGGACGTGTTATCGGACTTAGCAAAATTGCCCGTATTGCCGACATGGCTGCAAAAAGACTTCAGCTTCAGGAGAGAATAGGCTCGGATATTGCCGATATCATAGCCAAAGTTACTCAATCTGAGGATATCGCCGTTATCATTGACGCAAGTCATAGTTGTATGACTGCAAGAGGAATTTGCCGTCCTGACGCAAAAACTCATACAGAAACATTAAGGGGCAGATTTGAAACTGATGTAAGCCTTCAAAACAGGCTAAAATGAGGAATATATTAAATGAAAAAAGCAATTGTTTTATTTAGCGGCGGTGTAGACAGTACAACTTGTCTTGCATTAGCCACAGAAAGATTCGGAAAAGATAATGTTACGGCTTTGTCTGTTTCTTACGGACAAAAGCACACTAAAGAATTAGAAGCCGCAAGAAAGATAGCAGAGTACTACGGAGTAAAACAGATAGAAATTGATCTCTCGAAAATCTTTGAATCGAGCAACTGTTCTCTTTTGAAACATTCAACCGCAGAAATACCGCACAGCAGTTATGCCGATCAGCAAAAAGATTCAGAGAATCAGCCTGTATCTACGTATGTTCCATTCAGAAACGGACTTTTCATTGCTTGCGCTGCAAGTATTGCAATTGCAAATGACTGCAGCTATTTGTATTACGGCGCTCACCGTGACGACAGCGCCGGAAACGCATACCCCGATTGCAGCGAGGAATTTAATACTGCTATGAATACGGCAGTATTTGAGGGAAGCGGTAAACAGCTTGAAATCATCGCACCATTCATTGATAAATCAAAAAAGGATATTGTCGCTGTTGGACTTAGCCTTAATGTACCATATAAATTAACATGGAGCTGCTATGAGGGCGGCAGCACTCCCTGCGGCAAATGCGGCACATGCATTGACAGAAAAAAAGCCTTTGAAGCTAACGGAATACAGGAGGACTACTAATGAGATTGGAAAACGACGAATTAACACTGCTCGGAAATAAAGCAACGGCATATCCCACAGATTATTCTCCAAATATTCTTGAAGCCTTCAAAAACAAACATACCGAAAACGACTATTTTGTCAAATTCAACTGTCCTGAATTTACAAGCCTCTGCCCTATTACAGGTCAGCCCGACTTTGCAGCGATCACAATATCTTATGTTCCCGGTGAGCTTATGGTTGAGAGCAAGTCGTTAAAGCTTTATCTATTCAGCTTCAGAAATCACGGTGATTTCCACGAGGATTGCGTAAACATTATTATGAAGGATCTGATTAGTCTTATGGATCCGAAGTATATTGAAGTATGGGGAAAGTTCACGCCTCGAGGCGGTATCTCAATAGATCCCTACTGTAACTACGGCAAACCCGGTACTCTATGGGAAAAGGTTGCTTTTGACAGATTATCAAAGCACGATATGTACCCCGAAAAGGTCGATAACAGATAAAAAAAACACCTTTAAAGTTTTTCAGCTTTAAAGGTGTTGATTTTTATGAACTTTTTTATGAACTATTATTTCTTTTTCTTACCCTTTGCAAGAAATACAACTGCACCGACAGCAACCAGTATAAATGCTGCAATTACTCCGACAAATACTACCATATTGCCGTCTTTATCGGAACTTCTGTTATTTTCGTTATTGGAATTGCTGTTGTTTGTATTTGATTTTTGCGAGCCGTTATCAGGATTATCCGGTGCGTTGTCATTATTATTGTTATTATCTACATTGTCAACTGCTGTTCCGGGATTTGATGTTGTTCTTGGAACACTTCCTGACGAGGTTGCATTTGTGTTCGGTATGCCTGTAAAGAGATCATCAAGCTTGAATGATTCGTCGCCTATATACTCCTGCATTTCATCTGCGTCAGTACCGAGATAAGGAGCTGTATTCTTTTCGTAGTCATTTACTGTAACAACTTCTCTTTCAACATAATCCTTCTTTGTAAGGTCTTCGTTCTCGTTTTCAAGTGTAAAGAATTCGTCAAACGTGTGCTTTATCTCTACCGCACCTTTTGATGTATCCTTAACCTTAAATGCAGCCGAAATAATAAGCTTTTCGCCGGTAAAATCATAACCGTATGCATTTACAGCAGAATAGTAGATTTTTCCGTCTGTGATATTATACATAGCATTGTTAAAAATATCAAATCCGATAGAGCCGTCAATATATTCAAGGCAATCTTTATCATAGTCAAGATAACAGCCTGCGCCTGCGATAGTACCCTCTGCCTTAACCTCTACAAAATATTCGTAAAGTACGGTATCGCCCTTTTTTACCTCTTTGCCATTAACCGTCATTTTTTCGTCTGCACTGCCTATAACGGGCAGTGTAAAAACAAACATTGAGATCAGCAGCAATGCCGAAATACATATTTTACTTATTCTTTTCATAATCCACCTCATCAATTAAGACATATGCTCCCCTTTTAAAGAGCTTTTAGATATAATTATAATAACTACTGCCGCAAAAACAACTGCAATACCACCGATGATAAAGAATTTATAATAATTATTCTTTTGTTCAGAAACAACTTCTTCAGCTTGTGCTATATCAAATGTTTCCGGTTCGTCAGCCGTATCATCAATTATTTCATTTTCTATTTCAGACTGTACTTCGCTTTCGATATTCGGTTGACTTGTATATGAAGGCTGCGGAACAGTTTTTTCGATCAATGCAGAACTTGTTGTGCTGCTTGTATTTATTCGGCTTTGTGGTTCAGACACAGCTGCTGTTTTGCTGGAATTATTCTCCCAATTTTTGACGATCTGCGAATCGTCGTTTTCCTGCGGTGCTTCAAACGGTTCGTTAGATTCAGTCACATTTGTAACAACATAAGTATACTCATCACCAAGATCGGTAAAATCTGCGTCGGTAAAATCATTAACATTATACTTTACATACAAATATGGTGCGTAATCGCTTATAACCCTAAATGATACAGAAGCAATAACGTGATCCTCATAAAAGCTGAAGCCGTCAAGACTCAGAGAGTTGAAGCGTATTTCGTTTTCCAGCTTATCATTTACAAAATAGCCCGTAATATAGGGAAACTCAATACTGTTTTCGGTATACTCCAAGGCGTCGCTGTCGTAAGTAATACTTATGTCAATACCGCAAATCGGGTGCGAACAGCCTGCCGCATGAATTTCATACGTCACTATATCACCGATATTAGCCTCATGAGAATTGACCTCTATCGCTGCAGCGGCTATGCTGTTTAAAAGTATGAACAATCCGATACAAATACAAGAAAATACTTTTATAATTTTTTTCATTGTATATACCTCTTTTTAGAGCAATTCTGAATACTATTCTGGATATGTCCTTTAATAAAAAAAAGCGAACTCTCAGAGTTCGCAATTGTCCAAACCGTTACATGAAATGCTCAACACAATTAATGCCAATTACAACAATAACGAATCCGACAACAAAAAACTTTGTCCAACGTGCAAGGAATGCATCAAGTGAACGAGCTTTATTTTTTGACAAGAATGTATCAGCACCGCCGGTAATAGTACCGAGACCCTGAGTATTGCCTTCTTGAAGAATGATTACAATTATCATTGCAACAGAGAATATCAAAAGGATCGAACCAAGAATATACTCAATAACCAGTTTCATTGTTTCCACCTCCACTGTAACATACATCTTTACTATAATAACACATTATTTCAATTATTGCAAGAGTTTCTTTGAAAAATTATATTTTCTGACATGAGGAATTACCCCCATGTCAGAATAATATAACATAAGCTTTAATAAATAACAACTATTGCGTCGTTAGCAACTGTACCGCTTATCTTTCCGCCGGATACGGTAAATTCGGAATCACTAAGCTTATCCTTATAAGTACCGTCCTTCAAAACGCTTTGCGCACCGTCAAGCTTATAATCCGAACCGGATTTATTGATAATTACAGCGCCCTTATCTCCTCTTTCGATAATGAGAACCTTCTTATCAGCGTCAGGATTAGAAAGTGTTTCTCCCAAGCCTGCCATTTCATTTCTGAAATGGTTGAGTGCAGAAACTGTTTTGCTCTTGAAGCCGTCAGAGCCCTTCTTGCCTATTACATTTTTACCCCACTGATCATCCTTGCTGCTGCCGTCAGGTCTGCTGTAAAACAAAGGCGCACCGCCGCTTCTTGCTGCGATTATTGCCCAGCCTACTTCAACATCTGATTCAGAAAGCTTCCACCAGGTTTCATTTTCAGAACCATCATTACAGTAATTATCATGAGATTCTACCCATGTTACAAATTTTGACGGATCAATTCCTGCTGCGGAATAAGACTCGATGACTGATGTGCTTACGTTGCCTAAAGCTGCCATACGAATATTCTTTCCGTAGTTAGAAGCTGTAACGCTCATTATCTGAGCATAATCATTTATACGATCATTTTCGCCCTGCAAGATCTCGCCATACTGGAATTCTGCGCCGTTGTCGAGAACAACAGTCCAAAAATCAGAAGCGTATTCCGGATCATCATCAGGCAGCTCAATGTGCTTTGCTGCGTCAAATCTGAATCCTGATGCACCCGATGAAATTACGGTTTTAAGGTACTCGTGAATATACTCCTGAACTTTCGGATCCTGAGTATTAAGATCTTTAAGTCCGAGAAGATCATTCTGTGTTACCTGCTTACGGCTTGAATAGCTGCCTATCTCACCTCTGTCGTGGAAAGGCTGATCACATAATCCGGTAATATTCTTATTTACAACGCTTACGTCACTTGATACGTGATTCATAGGAACGTCAACGATAATTTTAATTCCTAACTTATCAGCCTCTTGACACATCTTTTTAAAGTTGTCAACAGAGCCTAACTGATAATTACCTATCACATAATCTGTTGGTTGATAATGATACCACCATTTTCCTTTTTCGCCGTCACTATACAGTGCAGTTCCGCCGGAATCGCCTACCTTGCAGTTATTGATAGGTGATGTCTGAATCGATGTATAACCTGCTTCTTTTATATCTTTAAGATTTTCGGTTATGGTATCGAATGACCAACACCACGCATGAAGAATTGCACCGTAGTTCATAGCAATAGTACCGTCACTGTTAAGCTGATATGAGCAATCATCAGGCTGTGTGTAGGATTTTTGAGGAGCAGTTTTGTCGATCTCAACAGCAGATTCGGCTGCGGCAGATGATGTGCTTGCTTGTGAAGCTGCACTGGCGGTTTCTGAGGAAGCTGTGGCGCTTGCTGCTGAAGAAGTTGTAGAGGAAGTCGAAGCTGCCGACGACGTACTCTGAGAAGAAACGCTCGACGATACAGCAGGTGCGGCAGGCTGACCGCTGTACGGCGGAGCTATTCCCGGTGGATCTGCACACGCAGATAATCCTGCGCATACCGATATTACAAGTGCCAAGAAAATGCTGATTCTCTTTTTGTTCATTTAGTTACACCTCTTTATATTATTAATCCGTAGATTTATTGATCGTTGTAAAAAAAATCATCATACCGTTCGTCATCAGATTTCTTTTCATACGGTAAACGTGAGTATACCTCGCCTACCTTGTCACGCATCCAGAGCGACGGAATAATTCTCATGGAATAACCGCAGCCGCTTTCCATTGCCCATTCAAAAGGCTTAGCCTGTGGTAGTCCGTAAACTGCAAGAAGCGTCATTATCACGCCGCCGTGAGTTACAATAACACAAGTTGTTGTGCCGGTCTTGATAAGACCGTCAACAATGCTTGCAAACATATTGCATATTCTTTTTGTAAACTCTGCGCCGCTTTCACCCTTCGGCGGTTTTACAGTTGTATCGCCCGCAAGCCATTTTTTGAATTTCTCATTACCTGCAAGCGAATCAGCCGTTCTGCCCTCCCATTCGCCAAAGCTGCATTCTCGCAGCTCGTTTATTACAATGGGAGTAATAGCCGGATATATCAGCTCACACGTTTTTATGCATCTTTTAAGCGGACTTGTAAAAACTACCGGCGTACCCGGATAGATAAACTGTTCATCAAGAGCTTTTATCTCGTTTATACCCTCGTCACTCAGCTCTACATCTTTTGTTCCGACGTACTCGCCGCGCAGAGATTCCGCACACGCTCCATGTCTTATAAAATGTATGTTGTATGTTTTCATTATAGATATTGTTCCTTTTAATTATAAAATCGTACTTTACAATTTGTAATGATCGTTTTATACTAATAGTATAAATCAACACCGAAAGGCAGTGAAAATATGAACAAGGATTTTCCCCGTATAATAACTCTGCTCAGAGAAGAAAGAGGCTTTAGCCAAAAAAAAGCAGCAGACGCACTCGGCATATCTCAGCCGCTGTTATCGCACTACGAAAAAGGCATACGAGAATGCAGCCTCGACTTTGTTGTTCGTGTTGCCTATTTCTACGATGTTTCATGTGATTATCTTCTGGGGCGAACACCTAACCGTTCTAACGGAAAAATCGTAATAAGCGATATTCCCGAAAATGATATGAGTGATTTTTCCTACGGAAACAAAATGAACGTTTTGACCTCGCTTAACAAAAAGCTTATAATCAACACACTAAACATTGTTTTCGATCAAGCAGAAAAGCTTTCGAGTTCTGCTTTAATCAAGGAGATATCAAGCTGTCTAATGCTGAGCCTGTATACAATGTTCAGATTATTGTATTCATCAAACAGCAAAAACCCCGAAGGAATATTCTCTATACCTGCACATTTATGGAAATCAAAGCTTTTTGCAAAACGCATGATAACAGAAAACAACGTTGAAAATCTGTTAAACAGACTGCCTGTTGCGGAGTACAAAGGAATTGACCGTACACGTCAAGTTGAGCTATCCCCTACGATTATAGAAGAACAGTATTCCGCAATGTCTGATTCTCTGCTTAATCTAATACAAATCGTAGAAAAACAGATCGAAAACTGATAATAATAAACTCATTGGCACTCAAGCGTATTATTTGTTTAAAACGCCTGAGTGCTTTTTAATGCATATTTTTATTCTGCCAGTGCCGTTTCTTCTTGTGAACTTGATTCACTGTCGGTATCACTGTTCTTTTTGCGATCAGAATCGGTAGTTTTCTCCTGGGCGCCCTTGCTGACCTTGATTACAATAGCTGAACCGTATTCAAGCTTATCGCCTGAGTTATGTGCGTCATAACCTATTACAAGGCCCTTTTTGATTGTATCGCTGTATTCAAACAACTGAGTAGTTACAAAGCTTTCATCACCTAAAAGCTGTGCAGCCTGGTCAACGGTTTTACCTTCTATTTTCGGAAGCTCACGCATTTTTGCGCCTTTACTTACAGTAATATACAGAGAATAGCCCTGTACTTCTTCGGAGTATGCCTCAGGGAACTGAGAAGCAATATATCCTTCGGGTACATCATCGCTGAATTCTTCTTCAACGGCTTTGAGAAGCTGGTAATCAGAATTATTTGCAGCCTCTTCAACTGCTATCTCATATTTTACGCTTACGAGATTAGGCACTGTCACTATCTGACCTGTCTGTTCAACGTCTGAATCCGAGCTTACGTGTTCGGGTTCAAAGAGCTTTGAGAACGGGTTTTCCTGAAGCCAGAGAGTACCTATAATAACGAAAATAACTAATGATACAATACACGAGATAACGCCGTATATTTTTGTACCTTTTTTCTTGCGCTCCTTCTTATTCTCTGAGCCTGAATCTTCGTCGTCATCTACATCAGGTTCTGAAACCTCTTGTCTTATGGTCTTTATAGACGGTGTTGCTGAAAGCTGAGCCTTCAGCTCCTCAAGTGTATTTATACGCTTATCCTGATCGAATTGAAGTCCGCCTGACAATGCCGAGCGAACGTGTGGGGCTAAACGCTTGTTTACATTTGTACTGATCAGCAGTCTGTTATCGTGGCGGCGCTTTTCAACATCTTCGGGAACATTACCTGTCAGTGCATAGAAAAGAACAGCAGTAAAGCCGTAAACCTCTGTGCTTTCGTTGAGTACGGCATATTTATCGTACTGTTCGGGAGCGCTGCAGCCTGAAATAAGCATAGGACGCAGATCTGAACCCACCCTTCTCATATCTGCAATAGAGAAGTTATTGAGCTTGATTTTGCCGTCCTTTGTAATTTTTATATTCGCAGGGCCCAAGCCGTAATGCGAGATACCATTTTCATGCATTGTAATAAGCGTAGACAAAAGCGGCATAAACAATGTTTTTGCGTTATCCCATTCAAGGCGTCCGCCGTTTTTTTTCATATAATCGGCAAAAGAGAGAAGTTCTTCTTTTTCTTCAACAACATACGCCGTATTATTCTCAACAAAAATATCGTGAATCTTAACGGCTGCACTGCATGCTTTAAGTCTTGCCAAGGTTCTGTTATACTCCAGATACTTACGGAGAAGCTTTTTATATGACTCTGCTTTTTCTGAATTGAGTATTATCTTGTTGCTGCCCTTTTTTCTTGCGCAAAGGCCGTTCGGCAGAAACTCACGTATTATAACAGTCTTTTCTGTTTTATTATCAAATGCAATATACTTTGTACTCTCGTTATTGCTTGATAATTTTTTGCCTACTGTATATCTTTCCTTTTGAAGAGCTGAGCCAAGCGGAAGAAACGGCAAATTCTGAACACTTGCCTTATCAAATCCACAAATCGGACATACGGCTGCTTCTTCATCTATCTTATTCATACAACCATAACAAAATACGGACATTTCTCTTATCACTCCATAAAACTTTATAATACTTATTATTTGCTTTTCAAATAAAAACAAAACAGTAATTTGATCAAAAAAAGAATAAATCTATACTATGAAATTATAGCACAACGGGCATAATAATTACAACCATATAGATGTTAATATAGATTACAATTTTGTAAATTTACTTTTAAGGACGAGAGTATACAATGAAAATTACGTTTGCAACATACAATATAGCTTCGGGTATAGGTGACGGCACTGTATTTCATAAGAATTACAAGAGTACAGCAGACGTCATAAAAGAATTAAACGCAGATGTTATAACACTTAACGAGGTAGGCAAAAGAACCCCCAGAAATATCCCCGAACATACGCAGTATCTTGCCGATTATTGTGGGTATGAGTACCACACATTCGCAAAGGCGGCAGACTTCGGACGATTTCCTTTCGGAAATGCGATACTCTCCAGATACCCTATCGAAAACACCGAAATTACAATGCTCAAGCGATTTGTTATGATCGCACCGGGCATTTACGAACCCCGCTGTATATTATCCGCAGAAATAGCCGCAGAAAAAAGATTTTCCGTAATATGTACTCACTTAGGCTTGCTGCCCGACGAACAACGGCTCGGTATTACACGGGCATGTGAACTGATAAAGAGATCCACATTACCGATAATAATGTCAGGGGATTTTAATTTGAAAAGCAGCAGTAAATTGATAATTCCTCTGAAAAAGCTTGTCAAAGATGTGTGTGAAATATATTCACCCGACATAAAAACCTTTCCTGCCAAAAACCCTCAAAAAAGGCTTGACTATATTTTGGTTTCTGATATAATAAGTATAGAAAAAGTATCGGTATGTAATAAAACGGCGTCTGATCATTTGCCGCTTGCTGCCGAGCTTATTATCTAAGCGGGGGTGTAGCTCAGTTGGGAGAGTGTCTGAATGGCATTCAGAAGGTCGTCGGTTCGATCCCGATCATCTCCACCAAATATAGAAAAAGCCGAGGAGTTATGCGGATAATTTTTTGTTATCCCCGAAAACACCTCGCTTTTTGTTTTTGGATATAAGAAAAGCACCTCAAACGGGTGCTTAGTCTTTT
>JAFPLH010000110.1 GCA_017402845.1 Clostridia bacterium | reverse complement strand
GCACAGCATAATAAAACGATATATAGCTTTACTGCTTTCTTTGATGATATTTGTTTCATCTACACCGCTTCAAACATTTGCACAAGACGGTCAGAGTCATACACCATCGATCGGTATAATCAATACACTTTTCAGCGAAAGAGATGATACAGAGTGTAAGTATAAAGTTACACTTTATAAGGATAATGAGCCGCTAAGAATTATAGATGACTTTACATTTTCAACCGATGACAGCGAGAATGTATATCTGAACGCAGCAGGCGAAATATATATACCGAAAGACGTAACTGTCAATTTTCTTGATAATGCCGGCTTCAGAGAGTATCTGAAGGAAAATGAGATAACTAAGCTAACTATTGAGTTTCTTGAATATGAATACAAGGATCATGCGTTTCATCTTTACAGCATTAATGGCACTGAAACAAATGACCATGTTGTTGAATATGAATTAACGAGAATTGAAACGGTACCGGTAATTGATTCCGACACAGGCGAGCCTGTTGTCGATTCTGAAACAGGCGACACAGAAACAGAAAATGTAACTGTTTTCTTTGATATTACAGATGAACATTTCAGATTTTCGGCTGCCGACTTTAAGTCAACCGAAATGAATGATTACGAGGTAAATGTACTCTGGCACGACAGAGGCGAAAACCGCCCTGATGTTACCTTTGACGTCAAAGCAAACGGTGTGGAGTATAAGCCTGTTGCTGCTTACGATCAGCCTGTAAAAACTGTTGTAAACAGTAATAACGATGTATATGTATATTGTACTCCAAAGTATGACAAAAACGGAGATTTGATTACGTATACATCTGAGATTCATTCGCTGCCCTCAACAGACGAGTGGCGTGTAACAAAAAATGAGGATATATACGATTATTACGCTCAAAGGTCATTTGACTTTACTATGAAGTGGAAAGACGGTGCAGAAAAACGTCATCTTGAACAGTTTTGCGAAAATAACTCCGATCTTATCGCCAAGGTAAATGATTATATATCAAATTCTGATACGCAAGTTACCAAAGATCAGATACAAAAGTATATCGACAATGTTATTGATTTTATCACACATTATTTTGATGTGAAAAAGGTCATGAACAATGATGATTACGAAATTATTGATCTGGCAGAAATAAATCAGGACGGCAGTTTAAGACATAAGATCACTTTTGATCCGAAAGAAAACAGTATTTCTATCGGCGGTCTTGACGATATTAGTCAGACCGGCGAGGTTGAGATATACTGCCTTGAAAAGAAAAACAGCGAACAAAAGCTTTCCGCAGCAGGAAAAGATACCGCAGATTTAGAGGACTATTGGAATGTCAAAATGGAAAACACGGGCGTAAATTCTGCAAATACAGATCAGCTTTTCCATGACGCAATAATGGATCTTCTTTTGTCAGGAGATACAGATATTATAGGTACGGTTCAGTGGGACGACGAAGACAGAGCCGCAGAAAGAAAGCAGGACGCAAACAGAGGTAATCTTTATCTGTGGAGATACACTACCGATACAGATTATTCTGCACAGGCAGCGTCACAGCCGCTTGCAGCAGACAGCGACGGATTTGTTGTGCCGAGTGAAGATATACATCCGTTCAGCTTTGAGAATTACCCCAAATACGATATTGACGGCTTCCGTTATACATACTATGTTAAGGAGTCGCTTAATCGTCCTGATTATAAATACTATCAGATATTGTATACTGATTCGGCAGATCAGCCAACAACTACAATGCCTAACGGCGGTACAATAATCAACAGACTGTCTGATGATATTATTTTTGCCGTACACGCAAAGTGGGTCGCCGCCGCACGACAAGGCGGTACTCCTGTAAGTGCGACTTATCTTATTCAGGAGTATAAAGACGGTGAATGGGTAAATACAAAGGTAAATGGTCAGGATGTTACAATGACTATTCCGAATTTCGGTGCTGAAACCATGGTGCTTACAAAAGAGTTCGGTCAAGAAGTGCCTATGTATGATGAACGAGGCAGAAGAATACAATACAGAATAGTTCAGACCTATGTAACAAGAACTGATTACGGGTTCACAGGCTTTTATGATGAGGTCGTATACAACCAGGAAGAACCAACGATCATTACTTTGCATAATAACGACACAGATGGCGATAAGTATGCTGTTACAATTACTCCGCCTTTACCGACAAATCAGACGTATACTTATGATTTTGAGTACAGACTTACAGGCGAGTATGACATATATATCGAAAAGGTCTGGGATGACAAAAAAATCCCGATCATACGCCGGAACATCCCGTAACACACGCAGATGAAACTATATATGTAACATTACAGCAGCGTGACAGCAACTCTCCCACATACTCGGATTTCAGAACAGATATTTCGGTACAAATAACTGACACTGATTTTGAAAATAAACCATGGACGAAAGTACAGTCTGTACCGATATATGACAATGAAGGTCACGAGGTCTATTACAGAATAAAAGAACAGAATATCCCCAAAGACTATTATCAGGTTTATTCTTATGACAGAGAAAAAAAGAAGTATACTGTTACAAATATTTATTCAGTCGGACCTGTACATCTTATTGAGGTACGCAAAGAATGGCAGGACGACGGCGAACTTGAACACAGAAAGGCACTTGATATTCACGCTGATCAGGCTGTAAGCGGTATAAGTGAACAGACCGTATCTGTTAATGAATCAAATGTGTGGTACAGCGAGTTACAAAGAGATTTTAACTATCAGTATAATTCAACTCATTACAGTGAAAGTGCGTCTGACAAAAGTATTAATACATATTATAAAAATCTTACGGATATTAATGCAGACGTCAGAGTACCGACAGATATTACTGATAACGGAAAGAAATGGATCTATCTTTTTGACCAAAGATGTGATACTACCGGTGATAATGTTGTAGTTGAAGACGAGATATCAAAAAATAATGTATTTTTTGATAGTAATAACTTTGCAGGTATTTACAAAGATGAAAGCGGTCACTACTATGCAGTAGAAATGCAATATAGAAACCCTGATACTACTGTTGATCCAACAAAAGACAGCAGCCGTGCTTATCTGACGTTTATCAATACAAGAATAGGTATTGTCAATTTCAAAGCAACCTTTGATTGGAAGGTTGGAGATTGGCAAAAAAATCATTCGAAAAGCAAGGTAATGCTCAAAATTACAGGCTCAATAAGAGAGTTAGGGCATGATACACCCGATACGCCAGTAAACAGCTTTACTAAAGAAGTAGAGGTTGGCGATGAAACAAGCGTAACGGAGTACTATTTTACAAATCTGCCGAAATACGATAATAAGGGCAGAGTTATCTTTTATAAGCTTGAGGAGGTTTTAATAAACGGTCAGGAAAGACGGTATGACGCAGAACATGACGAGTATTATTTCTATTTGAAAGACTCTGAATCCGATCTTGAAAAAGAGGTAAACAGGTGCGTTGTAACTGTTGAAGAAAATGATTATAAAGCCGGAACAGACTCATTGAGCAACGATCTTGTTTCATACGTTATTACGAACAGATTTTCCGATGAAGTAGCAGATTATACGATAAAAAAGAAATGGGCGGATAACCATAATGTATATGCCACCCGCCCCGATATATATATTCGTATGCACAGAATAGTAATAGGCGATCAAACACATACTGATGAAACAGTAGATTATCGCTGGACGCCTAACGATGGTGACTCAACTCATACAAGATATCACGATTATTGGACATTCCATTTCGGTAATCTTGAAAAGTATGATCCGAACGGTTATGAGTATTTATACTTTGTTGAGGAGCTGCCCATTACCGGAAAAAATAGATTTGAGGCACAGTCTATCACGGGAAACTATTTGACAACTTACTCTCAGAATGTGCCGAAATCAACTCCCGATATTGCCGACAGAAACAAATACGCTACCGAGCGAGAACAAAGGCTCTGGAAAGAAAGCGGAATAGATCAAACTAAATATGCATTTAATAACGGTACTATAACCAACCGGTTATACGGCGAAGTTAAAATAAACGGAAGTAAGCTTTGGGAAAAAATTGACAATCGATTTGTAAATGAAAAGCAGTATTATCCTATTGCAGATGTTTATTTATACCGCAAAGAAAACGGAGTTAAATATAAAGATAATACCGTAAACGGCAAAAAAATTCAGGATACCAAAAAAGGAGAGATGATAAGCGAAACTCAGATATTTTACGGTAACTCGAAATTCCATTTTAATAGTATACTCGAAGAGCTCGACAATGATAATACACAGTATTACTATTTAATAAAAAACGATAATCTTATTCTTCCGAAATATGACGAATATGGAGCGCTGATAAAATATACTCTTGATGAAAAAGCGATAAACGGTTATACATTCAAGATAGGTGATCAAGAGATAGTAAACACATACGACGGCGGAGATCCCATAAAGATAATTGTTACTAAGCATTGGGAGAATATGAATCCTGAGTCTGAATATCCAACCATAAAGTTTACGCTTCATCAAAGGTTTAAAGTTAAAGATGAGCAGGAAAGCAATTCAGAACCCGAAACCATTGAATGGACATACACAAAGCTTTTGACTAAAGACGTAATGGATGAAAACAATAACTGGGTTTGTACCTTTGGCGGCAAAACAGGCGAGAATTTCAGAAAATATGCTCCGAATGGCACAGAGTTTGAATACAGCGTTACAGAAGAAATGATAAACTATAAGGGAGAGTCGAAACTATTCACTACATCGGGTGAAGAAGGTCTGGGCTTTACATACACAGAAACTTTTGATAACGCTCAGGAGTTTAATGATGGATTTATCGAGAAAAATGCTGATGTTACTAATACATATAATCCTAAGGAAGATACATTTAACGGACAGATAATAGTAACTAAAGACTGGCATTATAACGATTCTGATAACAGCAGTAACCGCACGGAATATGAAAAAGCAAAGAACTATAAATTTACCGTTAGCCGAAAAACAAAGAAAATAGCAAAAAGTAATGTTTTATCGGTTGATACTACATGTGTAAAGGGTGCTTCGTTACCCTCGGTAATATGGGATGAAGGTGTTCATGCCGTTGAAGAAATACCAATGACAGCATATGACGTGAATGATGAAACAATAGATGTACCTACCGCAAGTCCTGATAAAATAAGTTATTATAAAGCAGTGTATTATTTTAACATTATTCAGTCAAACAACGATCACCAGTATGACGATCATCTGGAAAGCTATATCAGAATTGACGCAGATACTAAGCAGGTAGAGATCGACGGACTTGCAATATATGGTCAGGACGCTGTTCAGTATGAGTATTATGTTACCGAAGAAAACGATAACGGCAAAATGAACGCTTACAGCTATTCGCCTATTCCGGGTAAGCTCATTACCGAACAGGGTGAAGAACCTAACAAGTTTTATAGAGCTGATTTTACCCTTACAAATACATTAAAGGTATTCGATATAGTTGCAGAAAAGCAATTTTACAAGAAGTTTTTTGACGCAACATTTGATGAACATGAAGTTGAGAATACTCAAATTGTAAAAATAGAAGAAAGTGATTATTCACAATATTTTGATTCAAATTATGTCGATCAACTTCGTTTTGATCTGTACCGCAGTACAGAAAGCGGATTTGAAACTTCAGATCAAGCATTATACAAAAGAGGTCTTGCTTTAGAATCGGGTACGTATAAACTAACCATTAAGGATATCCCCCGATACGATCCTTACGGAAATGCATATTATTACCTTTTGGTTGAGCGAGATAACACAAAGGGCGATTCTGTTGAGAAAAACGATCCTGATGAGATCAATGCCCCTGAGGTAAAAGGCGGAAGTATAGATGTAAAGGTTGAAAATATTTTTCCGACAAAAAGGATAAGGGTAGATAAGTTCTGGGACGACAGTGATAATATAGACGGTATGCGTCCTACACAGCTTGATTATACTATCACCGAAACAGTACCCGGTCTGGATACTCCGATCAGTATTAATAATACCCTTTCTGATTCGGATAATTGGTGTATGTATGTAGAACTGCCGAAGTATTATTACAACGGTTCAAGAAGAACAGACGGTTTAAGATACAAGATCGACGAGGATTTAGAATCCTACAACGATAATATCTATAATTTTACTCCACTTGAAGCAGGGTATACCTTGTATCAGTCAGGATACTATTTTGAGGGCGGTTCTCCGAGCGATCCTGACGGATATTTTGTTGGAGGCTCAGGTCCAACAGGCACCGGCGGCGGTATGTGGGAAGAGGAAGAAGAAGATTTAGCTTTCAATGATATTCCTCTTGATGAAAACGCTGCTCAGCCGTTTGCAAAACAAGGTCTTGAAGCAGCAGATTTCAAAGTCCTTGATGAATCCGGAGATAATGATCCCGATGTCGTACATCAGGAGGATGAATTCTTCGATGATGACGATCCGCCGCCAATCAGTAATGACGACGGTGTACTTATTCTTAATGATAATGGCGAGCTTGAAGGATTGTATCTCAAAAATACCAAAAGCCGATACGAAGGTAGAATCATAGTATCAAAAAAATGGGCTAATGATGACGACCTTATCTGGCGGGTTCGTCCGAATTATGAATATGTCATGCTGCAAAGAAGATTGCTGGGCACTTCTGATGACTGGGAACAGGCAAAGAGTATTTATGGCAGCACATTAAGACCAATTAAAATTTATTCCAGTGGTTCAAAAAATTATTTTTACGATATTCCTTTAGGTACTGTAACAAACGACTCAAGCCCTCAGTCAAACGGAACATATACACCGTATGAATACAGAGTTGTTGAGTGTGATTCTAACGGTAACATTTATGAAAATGAAAATGCTGTTAATTTCAATTACAAATGGAACTCTTATATTGGCAAATCAAACAAGCCGGATAATGAAATTATCGAAAATGATGATAAATACAAAATACGTTCGAGTATTTTTGAGCCCGATATAGGAACAACGCATGCAGAGCTTAAATCTTTTATCAAGAATGAGTACCGCCCTATTACACACACTATGCAAAAAACATGGATAGACTTTAATGATTATTACGAAAGTCGAGGCTCTGTATATAAGTATCATCTTCAAAGAAAACTTGATACAGAAGACGATACAAAATGGGTAGATCTTATTGAAGTTGCAGATAATACCTGCAAGTTCCAATCAAAGTATGCTGATCCCGGTGAGAATCCAAGCAACAAAGCGTTCAAAAATATAGGAGGAAGCAACTATAATGCCTACTCTGAAAAATACGATCTTGTGAAAGAGTCAATGGCAAACGAAATGGCAACAGGTGAAACAAACGACGGAACTCCTGCTGTTTCTTCGCAAAGCCACGTGTTTAATGACTTACCGCAGTATAATGCGCAGGGTGCAAAATATGTATATCGTGTTGTGGAGGATTATATAGGCGGTGATTCTTTCTGGGTAGAAGAAAAATACAATAATGATAATGTATTTATTGGTTATGGTACTCATAACTATTCTGTAACAGACGGACGAAATCCGCAAGCTGTTTCAGATAAGGAAACGAGAATTACTAATGAGCTTATTCCACCGGAGAAATATATTCATATCAAAGCTGTAAAGCATTGGGATGATAACAATAACCAAGATAGCGTACGACCGAATGAAGTATGGTTCCGTCTTACAAGGGCATCTTCGGAGAAAACTGTTTATAGTTTTGAAAGAGCAACAAGTGAAAACAACTGGGTAGTTAATTGGAAAAATTGTCCCGGATACGATCCTCACGGTCATGTTTATCACTATACCGTAGATGAAGTAGTACATATTGGACAAGGAACCGAAACTGAAGATTTTGCAGTAGTTCATTATGATGAAATTGTTGGCGGAACAAGCGGCGATAATGATGAACATGATGTCACAGGTACTATTCAAATAGGCATAGACGGATACAAATATACTACAACATGTAACGCTATTGTTGAATATGTTGAAGAACCGGATGAGAACGGAATTAAAATAAAAGTTCGTGAAGAGCCTTTTACGAATTCCTACACGCCGAAAAAACAAAGCCTTAATGCTTCCAAAGATTGGCAAGACAGCGAAAATGAAAATAATATTCGTCCGGCAAAGGTCAAGTATGAGCTTTATTGTAAGTATCCTTTGTATACGGTTGATCCGCAAACACATAAAGCCACTCCGACAGGGGAATATTATGACGGTCTTGTAAGTGACAGCGCCGCACAGAGAGCAGTTACGAACGGTAAATGCATCTTTGATGATGCTCTGCCGCAACTCACAGGCAATATTTGCGAAACAATTCTTGACGCTGATAATAACTGGACGGAAACATTCACAAATCTTCCTGTTTTCTTTAACTATTCAGGTGATGAAACATACCCCAGTGCAGAAGTGCAGGTTCCTATAACTTATTATGTAAAAGAAACTTTGCTTGACCAAAACGGCAGCTCCGGTGATGATAACTCATACGATACGAATAAAAAGGCAGACTACATTTGTCCGGAAAAATCATCTGATACCGATTTGACAGGTGCAGGCACAAAAAGCTTAACCGTAACAAATGAACTTGACACGCGTTCAATAACTGTAAGCAAGATCTGGAACGATAACGGCTTTATTGGTGATAAGCTGTATAAAGATGCAAAGTCGCTTCATTATGCTATTGACGTCACTCTGAAAAGCACAGGTACATTTGAAGGTATTTACACTTGCACAAAAACAATGTCTGTAAAATCAGACGGTACGTGTGATACCATTACATTTGACAATGTACCAAAATACAGCGGCGGTAAAGAGATAACTTATGAAGTTACAGAAAAGGTGCATAACAGTGAAGCCTTAAACAAGTTTGGTTATGTATGTACAGTTGAAAGCACAAAACAGCAGGAAACACGCTCTGATCTTGAAGGCTTTAATTTAGAGTATACAGACAGCTTTACAATTACAAATACTCTGCCTCTTACATCAATAGAGATCAATAAGGAGTGGTTAGACGACGAGCCTTATAAAGACATACTGCGTCCGAGTAGTCTGACATTTAGATTCTTCAGGGCTAATAACGACAATAACGGTAATCCTGTTTGGAGCAATAATGTTCGTTTTGAAGATCAGATTCTTACTCAGGAAAATGCCCTTTCGGATAACGATAATAAATGGCGGTATACAATTGAAAATCTCCTGATGTATGACGAAAATAACTATCTGAATAGTTATCGTTTAATAGAAAATGATCCGAAGATCTATTCAATGGATTTTGACAAACCTGTTGACGGTGAAAGTGAGTTTGTAAGACGTAATGTGCAGCCTTTTGAAATTATTGGTGTACGTTTTGATACACGAAATGCAGTTAGTATTCATAAGGCATATTTTAAAAACACGCTTATCACAAAAGATATTAAGATCAGAAAGAAGTGGGATTTTAACAACTGCACAGAGCCGAAAAGATACGACATTACGGTAAATCTTAATTCTGTTTCGCCGCAAGGTCTTGATTTTACAGGAACGCTCTCGAAAGACGCAACATTAGACAGAAACAATTGTACGGAATATATTACTATTAAAAAGGTGCCTGTTTATTATTTAAACGAAAAGAATGTAAAAACCCGATTAGGATATGATCTTACAGAAACAAAAAGCTATGGATATGAGTATATAGGATTGAATGGCGAAGATATAACTTCAAGAGGATTGGCAGAAACTGTTGCAGCGTTTACTAAAAATAATCAAGTAATTGCAGATGATACTTACATACTGCAATATACAATTACCAATAAGCTTCCTACAACATCAGTTGTTGTAACGAAAACTTGGGAAGATTACGATGATATGTATAATCTTCGTCCGAAAAAGCTTAATCTTACTCTGTACAGAACAACAAACCCTGATCTGACGAATAAAGGTAAAATTGGTGAAAAACCATAAACGAAACACAACGCACATATATTGACAGATTTGATGTAACGAATACTTTACCAACAAAAGATATTACCGTCAATAAGGTGTGGGATGATTTATCGAATACATACGGTTTACGTCCTGATTCGATCAAATTTG
>JAFPLH010000109.1 GCA_017402845.1 Clostridia bacterium | reverse complement strand
CCAAAAATGAAATTACTATTTTATTTTAGCATATACAGCAAGGTTTTTCAAGAATAATTGTACTTATCGTATTATTTTTTACAATTGTTCTTGAAAAATGCCAAACAAAGTGGTATAATATAAATTGATTGGTAGCAGTTAGATATAGACTCAGTTTTTTGCATGACAAGAACTATTTGGCAGTTTTGCGAAGATCACACCGAAAAGATCAGTACAAGTCGGAGCATAAGTCCGAAATAAATTAATGGAATAAATTAATGGAATAAATTAATAAAGAAACACAGTGACAAAGAAAAGTAGCGCAAAAAAAGTTTTCGCACCAGAGAGGGCGGTGTATACGCTGGAAGCCGCCTGCAAAAATGTTTGCGTGAAGTTCCCTTTCGAGTGGCAGGGCTGAACAAAGAAGTAGGTCTTGACGGCAGGCTCCGTTATACGCCGACAGAGTGTTTGCTTTGTAAACAGAATAAGGGTGGTACCACGGCTATGTCGTCCCTATGGAGATATTCTCCTTAGGGGCTTTTTTTGTCGCTGCGAATCATCAATACGCACTAACAAACTACTATCAAGACAATACTTTTTATTTGGGCACGCGCGCGCTTGAAGATAATAATAACCAAAACCGCAAAGCACGCGAACAAAGTAAAGGGCACTTCTAAAGCACTTTTCAAAACTTAATTCTGGTCAATGTAATGCTATGTTCAAGCTTAATTGCGCCGCCTTGGTGCGGCGGGGAAGCTTTTATGCAAATCATTACTAAGGGGCATTTTCTGCCAAAATGCCCCTCTTTCAAAAACAGTCGTTTAGACTGTTTTTGAAATTCACCCCTAAAAGGGCTTTTGCCTGCCTCCGGCGGGCAGGGGTTCTACCCCTGCACCCCGCAAGCCTTTTGAAAAAGGCTTGAGCGAAAACTTAATTTTGTTTGTCTTGTAGTGCGTGCTTTGAACTTTCGGTCTTATTGTGTATAGCCGCATATTTTAAAAATCAAATTTATCAGGAAAGGACAGAAATGTATGAAATCCAAGCTTGAAGAAATTCGTGCGAGAGCACAAGAAGAACTCTCAAAAGCAAATGCAGTTGAAGCAATTGAGGAGCTGCGTGTAAAATACGCAGGCAAAAAGGGCGAGCTTACCGCTATTCTCAAACAAATGGGTAAACTCTCTCCCGAAGAACGTCCGGTAATAGGTCAGCTTGCAAACGAAGTGAGAGGATTTATCGAAAATGCAGTTGATACAAAAAAGAAAGAGCTTGCAAAGCTTATGCTTGAAAAGCAGCTCGAAGAAGAAAAAATCGACGTAACCTTACCTTCTGATATCTCGCCTTTAGGACATAAACACCCTTTGTCAGTCGTTCTTGACGAGATAAAGGAAATATTTGTCGGCATGGGCTTTGAGATCGTAGAAGGTCCTGAGGTCGAGTACGATTACTATAACTTTGAGGCTTTGAACATTCCAAAAGATCACCCCGCAAGAGATACTCAGGATACATTCTATATCACAGACAACATTGTATTAAGAACGCAGACTTCACCTGTTCAGGTCAGAGTTATGGAGAAAAAGAAACCGCCGATAAGAATTATCTCCCCCGGCAGAGTTTTCAGAAGCGACGCAGTAGACGCTACACATTCACCTTTGTTTCATCAGATAGAAGGTCTTGTTGTAGATAAAGACATCACCTTTGCCGATCTCAAAGGCACTCTCGAAACATTTATCAAGCGTCTTTACGGTGATGACAGCGTTGTAAGATTCCGTCCGCACCACTTCCCGTTTACAGAGCCGTCTGCCGAGGTTGACGTTCAGTGCTTCAGCTGTAAGGGCAAGGGCTGCCGTGTATGCAAAAACGAGGGCTGGATCGAGATTCTCGGCTGCGGTATGGTACACCCGAAGGTGCTTGCAAACTGCGGCATTGATCCCGAAGAATATTCCGGCTTTGCTCTCGGCTTAGGTCTTGAAAGAGTTGCAATGCGCCGCTATGGTGTTGATGATATGAGATTATTCTACGAGAATGACACAAGATTCTTGTCACAGTTCTGATAAAATAGGAAGGAGTATACAGTTATGAATTTGTCAATGAGATGGTTAAAGGAATTTGTTGATATAGGCGAAATTGCTCCCCGTGATTTTTCCGAGGCTATGACGATGAGCGGCTCAAAGGTAGAGCTTTTTGAAAAAGAGGGCGGTCAGGCAGACAACATCATTGTAGGTCAGATCACCGCAATTGAAAAGCACCCCGACGCAGATAAGCTTGTGGTATGTCAGGTAGATGTGGGAGAAAAAACAGTACAGATAGTAACAGCCGCCACAAATGTTAAGGTAGGAGATTATGTTCCTGTTTGTATGGATAAGTCAAAGCTTTTTGACGGTACGCCAATAAAGAAGGGTAAGCTCAGAGGTGTTGTAAGCGAGGGTATGTTCTGTTCAGTTGCAGAGCTCGGCGTTACAGTACACGATTTCCCCTATGCAGCAGAGGACGGTATTTTCATTTTACAGGACGATCCCGATCTCAAGCCGCAGGTAGGAATGAACATTTTAGACGCAACAGGTATAAATGATATCAAGGTAGAGTTTGAAATAACATCTAACCGCCCCGACTGTTTCTCAGTAATAGGTCTTGCAAGAGAGGCAGCCGCAACATTTAACAAAGAGTTAAAGCTTCACACACCTAAAACAGAAGCAACAGGAAAATCAAGCGAGGGTATGCTTGAAGTAAAGGTTCACGAGCCGGAATTATGTCCGCTGTACAGCGCAAAGATCATTGAAAACGTACGTGTAAAGCCCTCGCCGTTATGGATGAGAGAAAGACTTCGTGCAATGGGTGTACGTCCTATCAACAACATAGTAGACATTACAAACTATGTTATGCTTGAGTACGGTCAGCCTATGCATGCTTTTGACCTTCGTTTTATCAAAGACGGTAAGATCAACGTTCGTCTTGCAAAGGAAGGCGAGGAGATCACAACGCTTGACGGTATCGAAAGAAAGCTGAGTACCTCTAACCTTGTTATCGCAGACGCAGAAAAGCCCGTTGCAATTGCAGGCGTAATGGGCGGCGAATACAGCGGTATCATGAGTGATACAACAACTATCGTATTCGAGAGCGCTAACTTCATGGGTTCTTCTGTACGTCTTACAGCAAAAGAACACGGTATGAGAACAGACGCTTCTTCACGTTATGAAAAGGGACTTGATACTAATGCTTGTCTGCCGGCACTTGAGCGAGCATGCGAGCTTGTTCAAATGCTTGACGCAGGCGATGTGCTTGACGGTGTTATCATTGACGATAACTCAAAGAGCGAGCCTGTAAAGATAAAGTTTGAAAAAGACTGGATAAATCATTTCCTCAACACTTCTTTGTCAGAACAGGAAATGACCGCTATTCTTGAAAAGATCGACTGCAAGATCGAGAACGGTTATATTACAGTTCCGTCATTCCGTCCTGATCTTCTTCACAAGGCAGATATAGCTGAGGAAGTTGCACGTTTCTACGGATACAATGTAATTCCGTCAACAGCAATAAGCGGCGGCGCACAGGGTAAATACAGTGTACGTCAGAAATTCGATATGAAGATCACTGAAACGCTTATCGCACAGGGCGTAAGCGAGATCATGACGTATTCATTCATCAGCCCCAAATACTACAATAAGGTCATGATGCCTGAAGATCATCCCCTCAGAAACAGTGTAGTAATATCTAATCCGCTTGGCGAGGATACTTCTATCATGAGAACAACGGCTCTGCCCTCAATGCTTGAAATTCTCGCAAAGAACTATAACAACCGCAACGAATATGCTTATCTGTTTGAGATAGCTAAGGAGTATATACCCACAACTCCCGACAAGCTTCCTGTTGAGAAGAACGTACTCACAGCAGGCTTTTACGGCAGCGACATAGATTTCTTTAAAGTAAAGGGCGTTGCGCAGCAGGTGCTCAGCCGCACAGGCGTATATAACTATGAGATAAAAGCCGACAGAGCTCAGTTTGGTTATCATCCGGGCAGATGTGCCGTACTCACAATAAACGGAGAAGCATTAGGTATTATAGGTGAGATTCACCCGACTGTATGCGAAAACTACGGCATAAACAAGAGAGTTTACTGCTTTAGCTTGAATGTTGACACAATGTTTGAATATGCAGACCTTGAAAAGCACTACAAGCCGTTACCTAAGTATCCGGCAGTTTCGAGAGACCTTGCGGTTATCTGCAAAGCAGATATTCCGGTTATCGAGCTTGAAAAGGCTATCAGAGAAGGCACAGGAAAATATCTTGAATCTGTAAAGCTGTTTGACGTATATCAGGGTGCGCCGATACTTCCGGGCATGAAAAGCGTTGCTTTCAGCTTAACGCTCAGAAGCTCAGAGGGTACGCTCACAGACGAAATGGCAACAGGTGCTGTAAACAAGGCGCTAAAAGCATTGTCAAAGCTTGGTGCAACACTGAGAATGTGATCTTTCAATACTAAACAAATAAAAACTTAAAAAAACACCTATGAAATACCACTGTGTTTCATAGGTGTTTTGATATTTTATATTTGTGAGGTATCTCCTTAGAACAATCCGCTTATAACTCCGTTCTCGTCAACGTCTATCTTCTCAGCCGCCGGACGCTTCGGAAGTCCCGGCATAGTCATAATGCTGCCTGTTAGAGCAACAATAAATCCCGCTCCGGCTGATACTTTAAGATTTCTTACAGTAACCTTGAAGTTTTCAGGTGCGCCAAGCTTTGAAGCGTCATCAGAAAAGCTGTACTGTGTTTTTGCCATGCACACGGGCAGCTTGTCAAAGCCCAGAGAATTGATCTGTGCAAGCTGTTTCAAAGCGTTTGCCTCAAAAATTACTCCGTCGCCGCCGTATATCTTTTTAACTATCGACTCGATCTTATTTTCAACTGTATCGTCAAGCTCATAGCTGAATGTAAAGTCGCCTTTTTCTTCTTCGCAAAGTCTTACAACCTCTTTTGCAAGCTCTACACCGCCGTTTCCGCCGTCTGCCCATACTGTTGACAATGCGACATTTACTCCAAGCTCCTTGCACTTGTCGATTACAAGCTGAATTTCTGCGTCTGTGTCTGTGGGGAAACGATTTACCGCAACAACACTCGGCAGTTTATATACGTTCTTGATATTCGACACATGACGAAGAAGATTAGGTATACCCTTCTCTAACGCCTCTAAATTCTCGTTTGCGAGTTCAGTTTTCAGCGCACCGCCATGCATTTTGAGCGCACGAACAGTGGCTACCACAACAACAGCAGACGGTGTAAGACCAGCATATCTGCACTTTATATCGAGGAATTTTTCCGCACCGAGATCGGCACCGAAGCCTGCCTCAGTTACTGCGTAATCACCAAGCTTTAACGCCATTTTTGTAGCTATTACTGAATTACAGCCATGAGCAATATTTGCAAAAGGTCCGCCGTGTACTAATGCCGGAGTACCCTCAAGCGTTTGTACAAGATTCGGCTTGATAGCGTCTTTAAGCAGGGCAGTCATAGCGCCTGCGGCTTTTAAGTCGCCTGCTGTAACGGGTTTTTCATCATACGTATAACCGACAATAAGGCGTGAGAGTCTTTCTTTAAGATCGGTGATAGAGGTTGCAAGGCACAAAACAGCCATTATTTCAGAAGCTACCGTAATATCGTAACCGTCCTCACGAGGTACGCCGTTTACTCTGCCGCCCAAGCCGTCAGTAACAAATCTAAGCTGACGATCGTTCATATCAACACAGCGTTTCCAAGTAATGCGGCGAGGATCAATATTAAGCTCGTTGCCCTGATAAATATGATTGTCAAGCATAGCAGCTAAAAGATTGTTAGCCGCACCTATTGCGTGAAAATCGCCTGTAAAGTGCAGGTTAATATCCTCCATAGGTACAACCTGCGCATAGCCGCCGCCTGCCGCACCGCCCTTTATACCGAAAACAGGACCTAAAGACGGTTCTCTGAGTGCAACCATAACATTTTTATCAAGCTTTCTCAATCCGTCTGCAAGACCTATTGTTGTAGTTGTTTTGCCCTCGCCTGCCGGTGTGGGAGTAATAGCTGTAACCAAAACAAGCTTGCCGTTCTCCTTTTGATTCTCTTTAAGCAGCGACAAGTCAATTTTTGCCTTATAATTTCCGTATTGTTCAAGATATTTTTCTTCTATGCCTGCTGTGGCTGCAATATCTTTAATATTTTTCATCTGTACAGACTGTGCTATTTCAATATCACTCTTATACATTTTAAAAATCTCCTATCAAGGCAGAACTTCTCAAAAAGAGACCTGCCGATTTTTTTATAATCCAAGCAAAGAAACCGTTTCGTATTCAGAAAAGCAGTCGTCTATCCAAGGGGATAATTCGATCAGCAATTCTTCTGCGGCTGTATTCTTTGCAAGCTCGCAAATTCTGAGCCAGTCTTTACGGGTAAAAACGGTAATACCGTAATAATCAAAGTCTGACAAAACGGCTTTGAAAAGCTTTGACAAATTATACTCGTCAAACAGTTCATCTTCTAAAAGAATTGAATCATCTTGCCAGACCGTACCGCTGTATGTACCCTTCTGAAACTCAAAATATGCGGTACTATTCTTTTCTCTTTCTTGTTCGGTAATAAACCAGTTCATTCTATAAACCTCTTTTGAGTGCGGAATTTTGAAAGCGGAAAGTTCAAAGTTGAGATTTGAGTTTGTTTTATTGTGTATAACCGCATTATTGTTGGCGGTTACTCACCGCTGCCCGCTTGCCCACTTTTTTTCGCTATATTTATATATATTATTAATATTTTTTATCGCATTAGTTATAAAAAAAGCGGGAAAGTGGGCAGAAAATCAGCTTATTTTTGTGGTAATTATTGGCTTATGCGGCAATATACAGCAATAAACGCCGATAATTTTTCAAACGCCCACTTTTCTGCCCAGTTTTGAGAGGAAAAAGTGGGCAATAAACTTTCGGTTTACAATCGCATAATTCCGAATTCCGCATTATTTATAGTACTTCACCGCACTTCTAAACATTCCCATATCATATTCACCGACAACATTCTTATACAAGCCGCTGCCGATACGCTCAGAGTGTCCCATTTTACCAATAACTCTGCCGTCGGGTGAAGTAATACCCTCTATCGCAAATGCAGAGTCATTCGGGTTAAAGCGTACGTCATTTGTCGGAACACCGTTCAGATCAACATACTGTGTTGCTATCTGTCCGTTTTCTGCAAGCTGTCTGATTATCTCGTCACTTGCAAGGAAACGTCCTTCGCCGTGTGAGATTGGCACTGTGTATATATCGCCGACATTCGTTTCAGCAAGCCACGGAGATTTATTTGAAGCTATGCGTGTACGAACAAGTCTTGACTGGTGTCTGCCGATAGTATTGAATGTCAGCGTCGGACAATTCTCGTCAGTGTCAATGATCTTGCCGTACGGTACAAGACCGAGCTTTATAAGCGCCTGGAAGCCGTTGCAAATACCGCCCATAAGGCCGTCACGCTGTTCTAAAAGCTTTGTTACTTCGTTCTTGATAACAGCGTTTCTGAAAAATGCCGTAATAAACTTGCCCGAACCGTCCGGCTCATCACCGCCCGAAAATCCGCCGGGAATAAATACTATCTGCGACTGTGCTATTCTGCCTGCAACATACTCAACAGATTCGGCAATGCCCTTTGCGGTAAGATTCTTTATTACTATGATCTCCGGCTCTGCGCCTGCGTCACGGAATACCTTTGCTGTATCAAATTCACAGTTAGTACCTGGGAATACAGGAATAATAACTCTCGGCTTAGCTGTTTTTATCGCCGGAGATACTCTCGTTTCCGTCTTATAATCAAATGCGGGAATATCCTTTTTCTTCATCGGTATATTGCATGAATAAACGGGTTCAAGCTTGTTTTCATATACAGACAAAAGCGTATCTATGCAGACAGCCTTATCCTTATAGCTTATCTTGCCGTCATCTGTGGTATAACCGAGAAGTGTTCCTGCTTCTGTATTATCGTTAAGTTCAAGTATAAACGAACCGTAATTATACCCGAAAATATCATTGATCGTAACATCATCGCAATACTTAAAGCCGACGTCATTACCGAACGACATTTTCATAACAGCTTCTGCAATACCGCCGTATGTAGGAGTATAAGCCGAAGCAACCTTGCCCTCTCTCATAAGCTGTGTGACCTGTGCAAATACAGCTTTGAGTGAATCTGTCTTTGGCAGATCGTTTTCATCATATTCGGGTTTTATCAAAACTACCTTGTTGCCGGACTTTTTAAAGTCGTTTGTGATAACCTCGTCTGTTTTGCCCATTGTAACGGCAAAAGAAACAAGAGTCGGCGGAACGTCGAGATCTTCAAACGAACCTGACATAGAGTCTTTGCCGCCGATAGACGCACATTCAAGATCAAGCTGTGCTTTGAGTGCGCCAAGCAGCGCCGAAAGAGGCTTGCCCCAGCGTCTGCCGTCACGGTTAGGTCTTTCAAAGTATTCCTGAAATGTTAAATATACATCTTCAAAAGAAGCGCCATTAGCAATAAGCTTTGAAACAGACTCAACTACTGCCAGATATGCGCCGTGATAAGGACTTTTTTCTGTAATAAACGGATTGTAACCCCAAGCCATAAATGAGCAGGTATTTGTATGCTTTTGCTCTACTGATACCTTTTGTACCATAGTCTGGTTAGGCGTCTGCTGATTTTTACCGCCGAACGGCATCATTACTGTACCTGCGCCGATAGTCGAGTCGAATCTCTCTGAAAGGCCTCTCTTTGAGCAGACGTTCAAATCTCCTGCAAGGTCTTTATACAAAGCGTCGAATTCACCGTCTGTATATCTCTTATAGTCCTCAGGCTTATCAGGTGTAATTACAATATGCTTTTCAGCGCCGTTTGAGTTTAAGAATTCTCTTGAAATGTTTACTATGCTCCTGCCGTTCCACTTCATAACAAGGCGCGGTTCTTCTTTAACAACTGCAACAACGGTTGACTCTAAGTTTTCGCTGTCTGCAAGCTGCATAAAGCGTTCAGCGTCTTTAGGCTCTACTACAACAGCCATTCTCTCCTGCGACTCGCTTATAGCAAGCTCTGTGCCGTCAAGACCGTCATATTTTTTCGGTACAGCGTTCAAGTCTATTTCAAGGCCGTCTGCAAGCTCACCGATAGCAACAGAAACACCGCCTGCGCCAAAGTCGTTGCAGCGCTTGATGAGAAGCGACGCCTCTTTGTTTCTGAAAAGTCTTTGCAGCTTTCTTTCTTCGGGTGCGTTACCCTTTTGCACCTCTGCGCCGCAGCTTTCAAGCGACTGCAAGGTATGAGATTTTGAAGAACCCGTAGCACCGCCGCAGCCGTCACGGCCTGTTCTGCCGCCGAGGAGTATTACTATATCGCCCGGCTCAGGACGTTCTCTGCGCACGTTTTCTGCCGGAGCTGCTGCAATAACTGCGCCTATCTCCATTCTTTTTGCGGCGTATCCGTCGTGGTACAATTCATCTACCTGACCTGTTGCAAGACCTATCTGATTACCATAAGAGCTGTAACCTGCTGCTGCTGTGGTAACTATCTTTCTTTGCGGCAGCTTGCCCTTCATGGTTTCGCTGACAGGCTTAAGCGGATCAGCCGCACCCGTTACACGCATAGCGCCGTATACATAAGAACGTCCTGAAAGAGGATCTCTTATTGCTCCGCCGATACACGTTGCAGCGCCGCCGAACGGTTCAATTTCAGTTGGGTGGTTATGTGTTTCGTTTTTAAAGAGCAAGAGCCAATCCTCGTCTTTGCCGTCGATCTCAACGGTAACTTTAACTGTACAGGCGTTTATCTCCTCTGACTCGTCAAGCTTATCAAGCTTGCCTGTCTGCTTTAAATATTTTGCTCCTATCGTACCCAGATCCATAAGATTTATAGGCTTTGTTCTGCCTATTGCCTTTCTTGTTTCGAGGTACTCGTTATATGCTTTCTGCAAAAGCTCGTCTTGAAATTTAACGTCATCAATAGTGGTCAAAAATGTAGTATGACGGCAGTGATCTGACCAGTATGTATCTATCATCTTGATTTCTGTGATAGTGGGATCTCTCTGCTCTGTTCTGAAATAAGCCTGACAGAACTTTATATCGTCAAGATCCATAGCAAGACCTTTTTCGGTCATAAAGTCTTTGAGTCCCTGCTCGTCAAGCTCATTAAAGCCGTCAAGTGTTGCAACCTGTGTCGGAATGTCATATTCAGAAACAAGAGTATCAAACTTTTCAAGCGTTGCCTCACGGCACTCAACGGGATTTATTACGTATTTTTTGATACGGTCAACTTCTTCGCTTGTCAGGCTGCCCGAAAGAATATACACTTTAGCTGTGCGAACAAGCGGTCTTTCTTTCTGAGAAATGATCTGTATGCACTGTGCGGCGCTGTCTGCACGCTGATCGAACTGACCGGGCAGATATTCAACTGCGAATACTGCGTCATCAGCATTTTTATTGATATCGTCTGTAACGATATCAAGCTGCGGCTCTGAGAATACAGTATCCTTAGCGTAGTTAAAAAGCTGTTCGTCGATACGATCAACGTCATATCTGTTTAAGATTCTTATATTGTCGAGATTTTTAAGTCCCAACAGATTTTTGATATCGGAGCAAAGTGTATTTGCTTCATGAGCAAGCTCCGGCTTTTTTTCAACATAGATTCTGAAAACCATGGAAAAACCTCCACACCTTATTTTTATAAATGTGCAATTATACTTGCAATACTTTATGAATAGCATTTGTCTTTAGTATAACAAATTCAGAGTGTGCAAAAGCTCAAATTTGTTTTTTTTAATATTTTAAAATTATAAGTTTCTTGCAATACTCCCTCCGTCACGGACAATGTCATCAACTTAATGAGTATTGCACAAAAGCGTAATTTTTGAATAAAGGGCAGTTCTAAAAACCTAATGTCGTTCAGATGTGCCGTAGATTTAGTCGGCAGATTGTACAATAAATCCGCAGGAATACTGACGTATTTCAAGGATTTATTGTGCAAGATGACGGCTGAAGATACGGTGCAGAT